>JANOQA010000057.1:0-2408 GCA_031422145.1 bacterium
CCACTCTCCATGATCGAGATGATATCTTCATCTTTATCCCCGACTCCTGACTCAGATACTTTATTTATCGATCCAATAGACATGAGCATTTTTTCTATCTTTCGGAGGGCTCGCTGACGCTTTATATATTCACGTCGTTCATTTTGACGGGCTTGAAATACCGCAAAGAGAGCAGAGAATTTACTGACGAGAGAATTCTTTGCGGTATCCTCTGTATCTTCTCATACCGTCTCGGTGGCCGCAGAGTGTATCCCGGCTTCTCGGAAAAATCTATCGAGTTTTTTTTGCTCTTCTTTTTCTTTTTCCGCTTTCGTGAGAGAAGTATCGTATTTTTTTTGACATTTCTGGAGTATATCTATGGCTCTTTGCTCGAGAGGAAATGTCGAGAGAAGTTTTCGAGCGAGATGGAGAGCTTCGGGATACTGTTGTGTTTTCAGGAGATCATCGACTCATTTGATCTCAGCGGTAAGTTGAGCCTGAGTATTTTCACGAGCTATCTTTTCTTTTTTCAGAGTGTGGAGATTTTCTATTTCTTTAAGGAGAGCGGAGATTTTATTTTCCCATCGGGTGAGTTTTTCGGTGTATTCTTTTACTATTTTGAGCTTGGCTCTCGCAGCAGTAGCAATAGTATCGATATTTGAGGTAGTGAGTATCTCTATCTTTCTCGTAGCGATAACATAGTAGTTTACCGAGGTTCGGATCTTGAGGAGGAGCTCCCGTCCTGCCATTTGAGCGGTTTCGTATTCTTTCGCTTTTTTATACGTCTCGATCCATTCGTACGCCTCAGTAAAATCCGTCACCTTATCTACGGTGGAGTTTTTGCGACGAAAGAGCGAAGTAAAAGAAAATGGCATTTTTTAGAGGAGCTGGAGGGATTCTTCGATCGAGGTTTTCCCAGTGACTGATTTGATCAGTGCGTCCTGTACAATACTTACCATACCGAGCTCTCGAGCTTTTCGATCGAGATCCTGGACGGAGGCTTTTCCGAGGATGAGTGGATTAAATTCTTCTTGCATCGTGAGTACCTCATGTACCCCTACTCGACCTTTGTATCCCGTATGATCACATTTTTCGCATCCATGTGGCTTAAAGAAATCAAGCTCTTCTGGCTTTTCATCTACCACTCCAGAAAGCTCTGCTCCGATACGGGCAAGAGTACCGGGATCATTGATACTCAGTGGAGCCTTGCAGTGTTCACAGAGTCGCTTGACGAGTCGTTGTGAAATGATCATCTTGAGAGAAGAAGCTATGAGAAATGGCTCTACCCCCATATTTATGAGTCGTTGGATCGTCCCGGCAGCTGAGTTGGTATGGATCGTCGAGAGGACGAGGTGACCCGTGAGAGCCGCTTCGATCGCGAGCATAGCGGTCTCTTTATCTCGGATTTCCCCGACCATGATGATATCGGGATCCTGTCGTACGAGCGAACGAAGTCCTGCCGCAAAGTCAAACCCGATCTGAGGTTTTACCTGACTTTGATTGATATAGGGGATATTGTACTCGACCGGATCTTCGAGGGTCGATATGTTGAACTCGAGGGGATCAAATGACTTGAGCATCGAAAAAAGAGTCGTGGATTTACCAGATCCAGTCGGCCCTGCTACGAGGATGATCCCATATCGACTCGCGAGACTCGTTTTGATACGGTCCATATTTATATCGAGAAAATCAAGTTTCTCGAGAGAGAGGAGTGACGTATCTTGTCGGAGAATACGCATAACGACTTTTTCTCCTTCTACGAGCGGGAGGATACTCACACGTACGTCGATCGATTCATTATATTTATCTGATGTATAGGCGATCTTTCCGTCTTGGGGACGATATTTTTCATCGATACGGAGATTTGCGAGGATCTTGATACGAGAGATGAGTTTGGCAAATTCTTCGAGTGAGATCTTGGCTACAAATATAAAATCTCCACTCACTCGATATCGCATCACGACGTAGTCTTTGTTGGGTTCGATATGTACGTCGGAAGCTCGCATCTCGAGAGCAAAGTCAAAAAGCGTATTCGTAAATGCGACGATATCTCCGAGATCTCCTGAAACAGGCAAAGCGAGGAACTCCTTTTTATTTGGTATTTTTTGTAGCAAGGTGCTCTAGAGCTATGAGTAGTACTCAGGCATAATATCCTACTTAGGATCACCATGCAAATAATGTAAGATGACAAAAAAAATGTCTTGTGCAATACTATATCTTTTGAGTTTCTCTCGGCACTCTATATCATGCGAATGCACTCTTATCAGAAATTACAGACACTTTAGGTTCGACACATTCGTTCGGCAATATCGTGAATATGGGATTTCCTCCCTGATACAAAACTGTTGGATCAAAGTTTGACAACCATATAAATAAGTGTTTTAGTAATATAACTGCGAGAGCAGCATTATTTTTTTACCATTTTATAT
>JANOQA010000058.1:0-2945 GCA_031422145.1 bacterium
TTTTCTCCGAGAGGGGTATCTTTTTCTGATGGAGTGGTACCTCCTGAGCCATTTTTCTCTCCAGGAGTATCTCAATTTCACTTTTCCTTTCCGGTAGATGACTCGTCGGTACTACTGGGACCCGTACTGGGAGTATCTCACTCTTTGGTCTCGTCAGGAGTTTTGGCATCTTCTTTTTTCTCTGACCCTTCTTTCTCTTCTTCTTCTTCTTCTTCTTTAGGGGCGAGAAGAGATCGGAGTTTTTTGGCGTATTCGAGATTGGATCGGGCATCAGTACTTTCTCCTCTTTGGAGCGAACGAGTAAAGTCAGCAATAGCCCTATCGACTCAGGATCTCAGGAGGGAGAGCTCGAGCGGAGAAAGGAGGCTCGGATCTTTGAGTACTTTGTCCTGACGAAGTGAGTCGATAGCCCTTAAGAGCTCGTAGACTCCGGCTTGATAGTACCCATTTGATCCAAGTCTTCCAGGAGTCTCTCCGCCCGATCGAGAGAGGATGAGTCACCCGGTCATCGATCCCGCTTGGAGGGCGGTAAATCCAGATCGTACCTGGAGTCCAGACGGGAGTAAAAAAGCTATTTTTTCTATTTTTGGTATATTTCCGAGGATGACGCCGCTCGATACCACTATACAAGTCAGAGCTATGATGAGTCAGAGCGAGAGTATACGAGAGCGAGAGAGAGCTATCTTTTTCATAAAAATCGTACGGGTATAAAAAATCCTACGAGCAGAAAGATAGCTCCGAGATAGGCAAAGAGTACCGATATATTTTTTGGTACATCGGAGAGGATCTGTATCGGAGAGCCTCGAGTGGGAATAGCCCCATTAGAATATTCACCCCTTCCTATCTGAGCCACTTCTTTTAGATTTTTGGACTCGAGGCGAGTCAAGATTTCTACATTTCACTTCTTTTTAAATAAACTTTTCCCAAAGAGGTCTTTTCCGATAGGTATACGACCTCCGAGCTCACTTCCTATACCTACGGTTGATATACTCACACCAGGACGAGAGAGAAGGAGACTAGAAAGATCCGTGAGATCGGATCCGAGGTCTCCGTCACTGAGTACTATGAGCTCACGACGACTCTCATTGGAGGTGGCGGTAAGGATAGCGAGGAGAGTATCTACCATCTTTGATCATTTTTTCTGGAGAGTCCGAGGGGTGATATTGGCGAGAGTAGTCGCCATAGATCGTTGGTCGAGAGTGGGAGGAGAGATAAAGAGATACTCTCCGGCATATACCACGAGTCATGAGGTAATATTTGGAGAGAGATCTCGGAGGATCAGTCGCTTGGCGTATTCGAGTCGGGAGAGATCACCCATATCTTCGGTCAGCATACTTTCTGATATGTCGAGGATATAGATACGATCCGTATTACTCATTTCATCTCTCTGAGTGATCGAGAGAATTCCTGAGATCGTGAGAAAGAGTATTCCGATGATGAGAAAGATCGTCTTTATCTGAAAAAGTCTTCGAGATACGGTGAAATTCCCGCTTTTTACAGAGATGACCATCAGGGGACGTCTGAGGAGACAGTACCCCATTCCTCCTGCGATGATACCGAGAGCGATACAAAGAAATACTATCATAGATGGTGGGCTCGAGCTATGAAGGGACTTCCGATACGTCTCCTCTCGATCCAGAGGAGACTCCAGAGAGCGAGGAGTGTGAGGACGATAGGATAGAAAATGAGAGACTCGCTCGTGTATTCATCACGGATGATGGGTCGCTTCTCGCGAGACTGTATGTCCTGAAATATCTTTTCGAGATCGGTACTGGAGAGGGCGTTGGCATATACGCCACCCGTAGTAGTAGCTATATATCGCATCAGAGCCTCGTCGACTCGAGCTCGGATAGGTACACCGCTGCTATCGAGGAAATACTGTTTTTTTCCATTTATATCCGTCGTGTAGAGATCTGTACCCGTCGTACTCCCGAGACCGATCGTGTAGACTCGTACTCCAGCCTCCTGAGCGTATACGGTAGCAGATCTTGGATCTATCCCGACGTTTGCTTCTCCGTCCGTCAGGAGTACTACGACTCTCTCTCGACTCATATCGAGGGAGAGGGTATCAGTAGCGAGCAGGAGGGCATCACCGATCGCTGTCCCGGAGAGTCCAGAGAGCTCTTGGCGTATACTATCTACTCCCAGTTTGGTGATGATGGACTGCATACTCGATATATCCGTCGTGAGCGGACTCATGAGAAATGGCTTCCCAGCAAATCCTATGAGAGCCACACGATCCGTCGTACGAGACCCTATAAAGCTCGAAATAGCCGAGCGAGCCACACTGAGTCGACTCGGGAGGATATCTTCGGCGAGCATACTCTTGGAGATATCTACGACTACGACGATATCGATCCCATTTTTGATGGTGGGCTGTATCTGATCGATCTGTATAGGATGAGCGAGTATCATGATAGCTCCAGTGATCACGAGAGTACCGCTGATACATCTCGCCCATCGTCGAGCTATCCCATAGGTCGAGCTAGTGCTGGCAGGTACAAGAGAGAGAGTGTATCTCTTTTCGAGGATACATACGATCCACCAGACTCCGATGAGCGAGAGTCAAAACAGGATGATCGGATACTGAAATACTATCATATGATTTTTTGGATATCCGTGTATATCTGGACTCTTTTTTCTGGAGTGCTGGATGGCGAGTAGCGAAGATCTCTGAGGATACGAAGGGTCTTGGAGTGAGGAGCTACCTCAGATACGAGAGAGATCCGCTCGGTAGTGCTCCGAGTGATGAGAGAAGGGAGATAGTATTTCCACTCGAGATAGTCGAGTACGATCGACTCCATCTCATCGAGACTTTTCGGGAGGCTCGTATCTATACGCAAAAGCCTCTTTCGCAGGAGTATGATTTCATCTTTTGGAGGAGGAGTACTACTCGTATGTAGAGACTCTATTTCACTCCATTTTTTCCAAACCCACCATCCGAG
>JANOQA010000059.1:0-2623 GCA_031422145.1 bacterium
GAACTCATACCTACTACAATGAACTCGCTGAGTCTATCATGCGATCGGATCCACACCTTTCTGATATATTTGAAGAAATAGCTTGGATAGATGGGAGAGCTGTATTTACCAATCCAGATCGAGCCATACGCATCCTCCGACTTCGAGGTATTATGCATCATCTCGTATACTTCAATCCCTATAACTGGGCACTTGAGCATTACATAGGGCTTGTACTCAAGTATCTTGTAGAGGTTGGAGATCTCTCCATGAATACACTTTTATACGAGATATGGGGAGAGTATGAAATAGATGGTTTAGCTCAGACTCGAGGGATCTATCCACCGACCTTCATCACCAATCCAGATAAAAACCCCTTTGTTACCGAGCTTTTTTGTACTAAAGATACGGCGGATACTCGACTCAGTACGCTCCAGTCCCAGTGAAGGAGTGTGTTCCTCCGGAAGATTCCCGCATTTAAGTCCGGACTTCACTATCTCGCTCAGTGATCAAATGGACAGGTGAGACAGCTCAAATATCTTTATCCCGAAGTAGAAACTGAACTCTCTACTCTATCAGATGACACGACTCAGTATGCTCTCTATATACTACGGACTGATATGGGAGAGTTTTATGACACATGTCCTGAATTTCTCGAGTTTCTCAACAAACAAGGCAGTCAAAAGATCTAAAAGTAATACCTACTCTACCACCTCAAAACTCCCCGATATACTCTGGAGTACTTTTTTGTTTTTTATTATCTTTACTTGGATCTTATGATTGCCAGGACGTAGACTCGAGAGATCTATAAATAAATCAGTGAGCTTTTCCCCATCGAGTAAGTATCGTACTTCATCGTAAGCTATATTTGTCTCAAATTGGATAGAAAATCTCTGAGTCTCATCTGGGAGAAGAGGATTTTTTTTATATCGAGTTCCCGGGAGGGGTCGACTTATTTCGAAGAAAGATTCACTATTCGGAGATCCCGAGAGAGAGATCGTTTTTTCTAGATCTTTTTGGAGAGGACTCTGTACGAGTGTGGCATCTGGAAGAGCTGCGACGACCCGAGCAAATATCTCACCTGCTCCCGTAGCTCCACTGACCCCTCGCATATTCGAGCCATCTTTGTTGCCAGTCCAGACCGCTATGAGGTACTGTCCGGTATATCCGATCGCATAGTTATCTCGAAAATTTCTCGAAGTACCCGTTTTTACGAATACTCTCTTTTCTCCAAAATTCAGAGCACTTCCTTCGGAAAACTCGGCTATTTTGTATCGAGTATTTGAGAGAGCTTCTTCGATCATTTCAGGGTTTAGGCTTTGTACTACTCTGCGACATTTTGGAGATAGAGTCTCACTCTCGAGAGTCCATCGTATATCGCAGAGATTTCCTCGATCTGAAAATATCCCATAGGCTCTCAGGAGCTCATAGAGGGATATTTCTCCGACTCCGAGTGTGAGAGCGAGTCCATAGTGATCAGAAGTCTCTTGGAGAGTAGTAATATCAAGCGATCGTAGAAAATCTAAAAGTTTTCCAACTCCTACCTCTTCGGCTGTTTTCACCGCTGGGATATTGACACTTCCGGCGAGAGCCTCAGCAAGAGAAATAGGTCAACGGTATCTTAGAGAATAGTTTTTTGGCTCATAAGAGTATCCCTCGCTGGTCGGATACGAGATAGGAGCATCAAGTATGGTATCAGAGAGTTTTTTTCCTTGCTCGAGAGCCAAGAGATAGGTAAAAGGTTTGATCGTGGAGCCGACTTGTCTCGGAGAGAGGACGCTATTTACTTGCCCAGCCTCGCCCTGGTACGAGCTTCCACCGATCATGACTCGTGGGGTGTGAGTAGCTCGATCGACGATGAGTATCCCGTAGTCACTCACATTTCTATCACGCAGAGAGGTGCGTACTTCTTCGGCTATGGATTGTATTTTTGTAGTGAGGGAGCGATCGATCGAAAGTGAAACTACTGCCCCTTGAGAATTATACCAGTCAGGATATTTCTCGAGAGCGTCGGAGATATAGGGGAGGCGATCTTCTGGTATTTGAAAGACGAGCTTTTCTTCGAGAAAATCTCGAGTATCAGATATTTCCCCCTTTTGTTTGAGGATTTCGACGAGAGATTCATATCTCATACGAAAAGCAGCAGGCTCTCGGATCGGATCGTAGAGTACTGGATTTTGTATGAGAGTGACGAGAGCGAGCTCTTCGGCTCGAGTGAGTGATCGAAGATCTTTCCCAAAGTATACTCGACTAGCTGACTGAAATCCTTCAGCGAGTCTTCCAAATGAAATATGTTCGAGATAGGACCTCAAGATCTCAGGCTTTGTATTTCCAGCTTCGATACGAAGTGCCAGCCATATTTCTTTTATTTTATTACTCCATGTTCGCTCTCGGGTCACACCGAGGATATTTCGAGCCAGACCCATCGTGATCGTAGAGGCTCCACCTGGATTTGGAGTATCGGTGATACGATACCAAAGAGATCGTCCGATACTTTGGATATCTACCCCTTTATGATCTTGAAATCTTTCATCTTCGAGAGCTATGACAGTACCAGAGACAAACTCGGATATATCGTCCTGTACGACGAGCTCGTGGCGTTTTTCTTCAGTCGAGAGGAGTTCGCCGATACGTTCTCCATGTC
>JANOQA010000060.1:0-6577 GCA_031422145.1 bacterium
CGAGCTCTGGAGTCGTAGTATATCTCGGTGACGGGATCGCTCGAGTCATGGGACTCCGAGATATCGCCTACAACGAAGTAGTCAACTTTGAAGGAGGAGGAGTCGGAGTAGCTCTCAATCTCGAGGAACACTCGGTCGGTGTAGTAGTACTCTCTGGATTTGGTACGATCAAAGAAGGAGATATCGCCAAGGCATCTGGAAAGATCCTCGAAGTACCCGTCGGAGAAGCCCTCCTCGGTCGTATCGTGGATGCTCTCGGAAATCCTCTCGACGGACTCGGAGATATCAAAGCTACCGCCTACTATCCTACGGAGCGAGTCGCCTCTGGGGTTATGAGTCGTAAATCCGTCCACGAGCCTATGGCTACGGGGATCAAAGCGATCGATGCTCTCGTACCGATCGGTCGAGGTCAGCGAGAGCTCATCATCGGAGACCGCCAGACAGGAAAGACGCAGGTCGCTATCGATACGATCCTCAACCAAAAGGGTCAAAATGTAAAATGTATCTACGTAGCTATCGGTCAAAAAGACTCGAAAGTTATCGCCATTGCAGAAGAGCTCAAACGAGCTGGAGCTATGGAATACACGACGATCGTCACTGCTGGTGCCTCTACCCCTGCTTCTATGCAGTGGCTCGCTCCATTTGCTGGATGTGCGATAGCTGAGTATTTTATGCTGAAATGAGAGCATGCCCTCATCATCTACGATGACCTCTCCAAACATGCCAATGCGTACCGAGAGATGTCCCTCCTCCTCCGACGTCCACCAGGACGAGAGGCGTATCCAGGAGACGTATTTTATCTCCACTCTCGACTCCTCGAACGAGCAGCCAAGCTCAGCGACGCTCTCGGTGCAGGATCTCTCACGGCTCTCCCGATCATCGAGACTCAGGGAGGTGATATCTCCGCCTATGTTCCGACCAATGTGATCTCGATCACAGATGGTCAGATATTTCTCGAGTCAGGACTCTTTAATGCCGGGATTAAGCCCGCGATCAACGTCGGGAACTCGGTCTCTCGTGTCGGAGGATCAGCTCAGACCAAGGCGATGAAGCGAGTCGCTGGTACACTCAAGCTCGACCTGGCTCAATTTCGAGAGCTCGAGGCATTTTCTCAGTTTGCCTCAGATCTCGATGCCGATACTCGTAAACAGCTCGAGCGAGGACGTCGTATGGTCGAGATCCTTAAACAAGATATCTACTCTCCGGTAGCTTTTGAAAAACAAGTCGCCCTCATATTTGCTGGAGCCAATGGATATCTCGATGGACTCGAGGTTGGAGTGATTAAAGATTTTGAAAAAGATCTCTACCTCGCTCTCGACGCAGAAAAAACAACGCTTGAGACGATCCGTAGTACCAAAGATCTGAACGACGAGAGTAAAGAAGGTCTTAAAAAGATACTTACTAAGCTTAGTCGATAGTATGATATTGCTGGACCAGAGAGATCATGATGACGTACTATCAATACCGGGGTATAATTTTCAAAGTGTAGACACACTTCCTCCTCCATCTCAGATAGATACTCGATTTGTAGATTCTGATCTAGCAACTCCTCTATATACTGGAAATAACACCTCTCTCCCAGCACTTCTCCCAAGTACTTTACCCTCTTGGATAGATATCACTCATGTACGATCTTTATTAAAAGAAGTAGCTGGAGAAGATACCGATCATCCAAACTATAGGATATTCACTACGGTTTTCTATACTGGAATGATACGTTACGATCAAAATGGAACAGAGGAAGATCGGAAAATCCAGTCCAGACAAATGACTGCTTATGTAAATAGTAGAGGACTCCAACCTACTCCTGAGTATATAGAATCCTTCACTACTCTCGAACTCCAGCTTATCATGGAGATACGAGATCTTTTCAAGAGTACTACATCCTTGGTCAAAAATAGTATTGTTTCTGTGACAGACTCTCGTGGAAACGAGGAACTCATCATGAAATGGCTCAAATATCCTGAAATATTTGAAACATATCTCACCACTCGTATGCCTCCTGATCCGAGAGATATGTTTCCAGGGATCGATATCATGATGCGACTCTATCAGTGTGATGAGATTATTCGATCACAAAAAGCAGCTCGAGATACTCGGTCTCTTCTACAAAGAATATTTACTACTAAATAATGGCAACTGGTAAAGAAATAAAAGCTCGGATTAAATCCGTCAAGAACACCGGGAAAATCACCAAAGCTATGGAGCTCATCTCCACGGTCAAGATGAAAAAGTCCCAAGAGCTCGCCGTACATGCTCGACCTTTTGCTATAGAAGCCGCTCAAATACTCAGTCAGCTGGATCCGAGTGTTTTCATGACCTCTCACTCAACTCCCACTCCTAAAGACCTCGTACTCGTCATTGCCTCCAATAAAGGCCTCTGCGGGGGGTATAATGTAAATATTTTTAAAGAAACCCTCTCGATGGTGACATCGAATCCAGAAACTTCTTTTGAATTTGTGACCGCTGGAAAACGAGCCAGAGACTTCATCGGACGTACCGGGAATATCCTCAAAGCTGATTTCTCAGAAAATCTGAAAGATCCTATCACCATCCGTGACGCCAAAGAAATCTCTCGTTTCCTCCAAAAAACGTACGCTCTCGGCGGATATGCTCGGGTCCGTATTGTCTACTCCCACTTTGTATCTGCGATCAACCAGCGCCCCACTACCAAGACCCTCTTCCCGATCAGCCATGCGGATATGACGGAGTTTCTCTCGAGTCTCGGAGTATCGAGTACCCCCTCAAAACAGTCTCCCGAGATAGAGCCAAGTCCAAAAGCTCTCGCCGAGAGCACGCTCCCGATGATCTATGATCTCATGGTATACGAAGCCCTCCTCGAAGCCAAAGCCTCAGAACACGCAGCTCGTATGGTCGCTATGAAAAATGCCAAAGACTCGGCAAATAAAAAAGTAAAATGACTCACCCTCACTTTTAATAAAGCTCGTCAGGCAAGTATTACCAAGGAGGTAAGTGAAATCGTAAGTGGAGTAGAAAGTATGAAAGATGCATAGTCTCATCGTCTATACCGACGGAGGAGCTCGAGGCAACCCTGGTCCTGCTGGGTTTGGAGTATATATCTGTACTCCAGAGTGAATCGCCGTAGAGCGACGATACAAATATATCGGCGAAACGACGAATAACGTCGCTGAGTACGAATGAGCCCGACATGGGATCGAGCGAGCTATCGCTCTCGGAGCGACTCATATCGAGCTTCGCTCTGACTCCAAACTCGTCATCGAACAGCTCGCTGGTCGATATAAAGTCAAAAATCCTGGACTCAAGGTGATCCACCGAGCTATCCAGGATATGATCTCTCTCTCTCCTGGAGTGGTATCATTTACTCATATCTATCGCGAGCAAAATACCGAGGCAGATCGACTCTCCAATGTAGCTATGGATGAGGGGATGGGGAGATAGTTTAGAAGAAGTGTGTATTCAAAACTCACTGAGCTATCTTTTCCTGTGAATCTTTGTCTTCAAAACTGAGTACTACAGCCCGCACCTTTGGTATGAGAACATCTTGTACTTTCTCCTTAAAACTCGATCCTGGGTTTCGGTTGTATCTCAGGAATATCTGCTCGGCATCTCGATACGAGAGCTCATACTCAAATTTGTCATCAAAGTTTTCTGACTTTTGTTTCGCCCGGAGATCATTGAGGGTTTGTACGAGTCAGCGAATATTCCCAAACACACTCGCTACTACTTTTTCATTTGGATCAGTAGATTTTGTGCCTCCTGCATAGAGCTTATACTGTCTTTTAAACTCAACATAGTCCATCTTTTCAAAATATGGAAGTCCCGTGTATTGTAGTACCTTGAACGCTTCATTTTCTTCTCCAGGAGCCTTCATGAGTGTAATAGTTCCTCGACTCACGATAGGATTCGTCATCTTTTCATACGAGTTACGAGTTGCCAGAAATACCGTATCTCTGTGAGCCTTAAATGAACCAACTTGTGGATCAAATACCGATCTTCCTCCATCAAAGAGGGAGTGAAGTCGATCAAAACACTCAGAAGAGAGTTTATCTATCTCATCAAAGAGAACGATCACGCCTGGTTTTTGCATGAGAGCGATCCATTCTGCTGGCTGACGAGTTGTCTCTCCTGCCTTGAGTTGAGGGGAGAAAAACATATCTGACGGATCCATCTTGGCACACTGGATACGGATAATCTCACGGTTGGATATCCCCGCTATAAAACGACAAATCTCTGTCTTTCCAAGTCCGGGAGGTCACTCGAGGATATCGATCCCCTTCCCCGTCTCTTTCTGGATCATCATACCATCAGAGAGTTTCTTGATGAGTTCTTTTTCTTCGTCGAGTACGATAAATTTATCGTTTATTTTTTGGAGATATGGACGAGGATTGATCTGTTTTTCACGAGTGATCCCATCGATGAGTCTATCCGTGAACCGAGCTTTTTGGTATCGGATTTTGAGTGCCTGTGTTTCTTTCAGAATATCTTTTTGTCTCTCTAAATCGCCATCAGTATAGGCCTGGGAAAGATCTGATTGAAGTTTTTGTAATTTTACTTTTCCTCCCTGTCTCCATCCTGCGATCTGAGACTGGAGCTCTACAAAATCAACTTGAGTCATCTCTGGAGCGATCCCTCCTGCCATCTTTCACCTCAGTACTCACGTAAAAGCACTTGGATCACTGAGGTACGTATCAAAGTCATACACATGGTTCGCTCCATTGGCGATACGCAGCTCCAGACGGATCATCCCAGATGAAGTACGCTTTCCTCATACCGTATACGAGATCGCCTGATGTCCCCTCTCACTATGATAGAGTCCGGTATCAAGGCCATATTCATCGAGCGTATGGGTGACTCAGCGAGTATCGAGTCGTGCGAGTCGTATATCTCGAGATCTATCCTGAAATATAGACTTGAGCATGAGAAAGAGTCGATCTCTCTCGCTCGGTCCGAGGAGTTCACATTCTACCCGGATACGTGCAACGAGCGGATCCGTTCGCTCCATGTCTGAGAGAGAGATTTCATTATCAACCGCTCCTACGATGTCTTCTACCTGACCGATGTATCACTCGATCTCGGTGAGTTTCTTTTTGAGTTTTGTAGCCTCACTCAATTTTTCAGTATCGAGGAGCTTCTGGAGTTCTCCCTGTCTTGCCTTTACGAGGGTATGCATTCTATCTCGATATTCATCTTGCTTTACTGGAGATAGATATCCTATCTGTGACTCAGCATTTTCCCAGGCGTCATACGTATAGACCGACGTGAGTCCGGTCATATAGTCTATGCCGGAGAGGTATTTCTCTACGAGAGCAAGACTCGTATCCACTGAGGCATATATCTCACTCTCATGATCTCTCTGATACTCACTCACCTTTTCATCGAGGAGTTTAGTGAGATCTCTGATCCCCTCATCGAGTGTAGGACTCACCGTCGATATCTGGGATCGTCTCTGTCTCATATCTCGGAGCTCGCTCTGGAGAGCTATGAGAGCCGAGAAATCCGACATCATACCGAGGTTGGCACGTATCTGTGCAAGCTCCGCTCCGAGACTCTCGACGAGGATATTTCATCGTTTTTCTCGGATGGCTTTTTCGATCGGAGTGGTCACTCCCGCTACCTGAGCAACAGCAGGATTGCGAGCTATCTGATCAAAAGCTCGAGAGACAACATCGATCTCATCGAGTGTAGTAGCGGTATCAAAGAGTTCCTTGAGTCCCACTCATCCTATTTCTATGGACCAGATTTGAGCTATAAGATCACCTATATTATTACTCTGAGTAGGATCTCCTGTTTCTACTGAGTCTCATAGAGCTACTATATTGAGTCATCCTCACTGGAGAGTCGCTCGGAGTTGTTCATGAGCGAAATTTTGTATCTCGGTCACTTGTGGTCGTGCGATAGTTCAGGTCTCTACGTACTCAGTAGGAAATTGATCAAAATTTGTATCGATACTCACCATTTTTCCATCTATATCTATACAGGTAAGATCGTTCTTTTCATTGATGCAGACAACCTCCTTGATACCTTCAAAACTCTCAACTTCTGCTAGTGTTTTACGGTTGAGAATATGGAGCTTATACCCTCCATCTTCATATCGCGAGATACAAAGGAGAAAATTAGACTTTCTATCTATGGTAATTTGCTCGATGACTCCATATGGATGTTTTATGGGACTTCACTGTGGGGTCTGTATTCATTGGGTATTTATATTGAGATATTCTATGAGATTATTACTAACCACGATAGTATCTCATTTTTGTTTATCTACTACCACTACATGATCTCCCACGATAGTGGAAACAGTTTTATCATTTTTTATGAGTCCGATGGATGTATCGGTAATACTCAAAGTAAAGCCACTTACACTATTCGTACTTGCAGTTACTGGAGGTTTCCCTATAGCAAATGACTTTGCTCAAATACCATGATTATCAAAATCATCTATTTTTGCAAAAAAATACTGATTAAGATTATTTATAAGGCTCTTGCCTAGGAGATTTTTAAAATATTGGAAATCTACTAGGCCTTTTTCTTGGATTTCTTGTAGAAGTTATGTATGAGTATAATGAGTTCTTTTTGGAGTTCAATATTTGATCTA
>JANOQA010000061.1:0-8682 GCA_031422145.1 bacterium
CGAAAAAACTCCTCTCCTACCACGCTCACTCGACGAGCGATCGAGAGGAATATATCATCAGTCTCCTCCTCTCTGGAAATACCGTAGCTCTCGCCTCAGATGCGGGGACTCCCGGTATCTCAGATCCTGCCTATTCTCTCGTCCAAAAAGCGATAGGGGCTGGTATCACGGTCTCCCCTATTCCTGGGGCCTCAGCGGTCCTGTCAGCTCTCGTGTGTTCGGGACTCCCGACGCATACCTTTACGTATCTTGGATTTCTCCCGGTCAAGAAAGGTCGCCAGACTCTCATGAAAACTCTCATAGACCACCCTCATACGCTCGTGATCTATGAGTCCGTACATCGGATGGAGCGTACTCTCTCGGACCTCGCTACGAGCCTCGGAGGAGATCGTCGGATCGTCGTCGGGCGTGAGATCACCAAGAAATTCGAAGAATTTGCTCGTGGTACGATCACGGAAGTGATCTCTCACTATACTACTCATACCTCAAAAGGAGAGTTCGTGATCTGTATCGAGCCGGCTATGGTCGTAAAAACTTGAAAGAAATACGAACATATGGGAGAATAGGGATATAATCCCCTATTTATGGCTTGAATCAATAATCCAGACGTACGACATCCGATAGACGAAATCGAAACTCCCAATAATGGGAATGCTACAAAAGATAAAATGCAGAAAGCCTCTACTTTCTTTTGAGAAAAGAGTGATCGATTTGGACAGTCACGACCTGCCTATGACAGTGCTGGTAAATATATCAATACGGTCCAAAAAGAAATTGCTGGAGCTGGTAATATATTTTCTCCAGAAGAGCAAAAGAAGGTTGCCTCTGAATGTTTCTTTGCCCAAGCAGGATTTGAGCTTGATATGGGTATGGCTCTTGGTTTGACTGATCCAAAGGAGCGTGAGAAAGCTATCCAAGAGGCATTTACAACATTTCTCGATAATGTAGATAAGGCTCTCGGACTACTCGAAGCAAAGAATGCAAAAATGACTGAACCAAAGGGAAGTAAGGATTCTAGGAAAGAAGAACGAATGCAACTCTTCCTAAAAGAAGTGGAGGCTACAAGAGCTGAATTTGCTCAGGCGAAAGTAGTAGCAGATCAGAAACAAGCCGCTGCAGCTCAAAAAGCAGGAAATATAGAAGCTCGAGCTGCCTGAGTACAGGCGGAAAGTCTGTTCGCCGGTATATTCACTAAGAAATAGAGATCATTCTCATTAACAGAAAAACACCTCTCACGAGGTGTTTTTCTTTGTATCTCCTACACTTCGAACCCTTCCCTACTTGTTCTCGATCGTTTCCGAGAGATTCATGATCGGCTGCATGATACCTACGGCGATAAATCCTATGATCACTGCCATGGTGACTATGATGATTGGCTCCAGACTTTTATTGATCGCATTGATCGTATTGTCGACCTCTTCATCATAGAAATCCGCGATCTTGAGGATGATCGTATCGAGTTTGGCGGTCTCTTCTCCGACCTTGATCATCTGGACGAGCATCTCGGGAAAGAGTTTGTCGTCTTCGAGATTTTCTCCGATCTTGACTCCTCGTTTGACGTCTTCTCGCAGAGCGAGAATTCGCTGACGATAGACTTCGTTGTCCACGACATCTGATACGATGCGAAGCGACTCTACGATCGAGATACCACTCGAGAGGAGATTGGCGAGGACTCGGGAAAACTTGGAAAGGATGACTTTACGCAGTACCGCCCCAAATATCGGGAGCTTGAGGAGTATACCATCAAATCTATAATGACCCTCTTCGCTCTGTTTCCAGACGAGGACCAGCACTATAGAAACAAAGGCAACGATGAGTATGAGCCACCAGTACCCCACAAAGAAGTCACTCGTCGCCATGAGCATCTGTGTGATAGGGGGGAGTTTGTCTCGATCTCCAAACATCTCGACGAGTTTTGGTACAACGAGCGTCATGAGGACCATGACCGATCCAAGCATTACTACTATGATCGCTGCTGGATAGATGAGAGCTCCTTTGATCTTTTTGGTGATACTATCTACTTTTTCTACCTGATCGGCGAGCTGGATGAGGGCGGTATTGAGTCGTCCTGTTTTTTCTCCGGACTCTATGATCGAGGCTTCTGCATCGCTAAATGCTCCGTTAAAGGTACGCAGAGTGACGGAGAGATTTTTTCCTCCTTTGATCCCTTCGATGATCTTCGAGTATACATTTTTGACGACGGGATTTGCCTCTTGTTTCTCGAGGATCGTGAGAGACTTGAGTACAGCAAGTCCCGCATTTACCATCGTAGCGAGCAGTCGAAAAAATATGACTTTTTGTTTAAGGGTCATACCTTGTCGGGATATGAGCCATTCATCGACAGAAGATAGCGAAAACGATGTTTTCTTTTTTGCTTCGATCGCCTTAGATTGGGATTCTTTGATGATGAGATCGTCCATAGGGAGAGATTAGTTTTCTTTAGCAGCGGCGTATACTTCTTCGAGAGAGGTGTGTCCACAGAGAGCCTTGATGATACCATCTTGTTCGAGAGAGATCATACCTTCATCGATTCCTACTTCATTGATCATGACACTCGAAGCTCCCGAAAGGATGAGCTCTTTGATCTTGGGGCTGATCTCCATGATCTCATAGATTCCGACTCGACCTGAGTATCCAGTGTCATTACATTTGTCACATCCTACTGGAGTGTAAAATACAGGAGCCTGGAGTTTTTCTATACCGACTCGAGATATGAGCTCTTCTTTGCTCGTACGAGCCATAGCTTTTTTTACAGAAGCTTGAAGTTTTGGATCGAGATCCCCCGCTGAAATAGGAGTCTTACAGTGAGGACAGAGTCGCCGTACGAGTCGCTGAGCGATGATCGCATTGATCGAGGCGGGGAGAAGATAAGCAGGTATACCCATATTGAGGATACGAGTGAGCGTCTCAGCGGCGGAGTTGGTATGGATCGTCGAGAGGACTAAGTGTCCGGTAAGGGAGGCTTCGATCGCGATATTGATCGTCTCTCGATCTCGGATCTCCCCCACCATGATGATATCAGGGTCTTGTCGGAGGGCGGTACGAAGTCCAGAGGCAAAGGTATACCCAATATCTGGAAACATCTGACTCTGAGAGATTCCATCAACCGTGTTTTCTACGGGATCTTCCAGAGTCATGATATTAACCTCGGGGGTATTGATATGACTCAGACACGAATAGAGCGTCGTGGATTTACCGGATCCAGTAGGGCCCGAAGTGAGGACGATCCCATTTGGGAGGGAAATCGCCTTTCGCAGGAGCTCCCCGTTTCGTCCTTCGATACCGAGACCACTGAGATCAGGAATCTTTTTGGATTTGTCGACGATACGCATCACGATCTTTTCTCCATTTACCGTAGGAAGAGTAGAAATACGCAGATCGAGAGATTTTTCATCGATCACGAGAGAAATACGTCCATCCTGAGGCATACGAGACTCATCTATTTTTAGATTGGCGAGGATCTTGTAGCGAGCTACGATCTGAGAGTGGAGAAACTGCTGATATTCTACGACCTCTTCGAGTACTCCGTCTACTCGATATCGGATACGGACAAAGTTGGAGAGTGGCTCGATATGTATATCCGAGCTTCGAGCCGAAACTGCTCCAGAAATGATCAGATTACAAATCAACTGAGCATTATCTCATTTGTAGACTTGATCTTTCAGTGACTCGATAGCAGGATTGGACATATTATTTGGCAGGAGTTTTAGAAGAAGCGAGAGTATCTCACTTTATAGTATTAATGACGGTTTTATACGAGTTAAACGCTGTTTCGATAGTACTCGTATTTGCCGAGAGTTGGATCAGAGTATTAAACTCAGTCGAGAGGTCATTGACGGTAGAGCTTTTAGAGAGTTCTGTCATCTTTAGATCAAGATTTTTTATATCATCGGAGAGATTTTTGATAGCGTTGACCGCTGAGAATACTTTTCCATTTTTACAGAGTGAGATATCTGGATTTTTACATTCCTGGGCAGCACTTTCCACACCTGTTTTTATCTCTCGCACCTTGAGGGCTAATCGATTTCGATATTCGATATAGTCACTCAGATTTCGTCCTCGTACATAAAATACGAGAGTGATCGTCACTTTATTTTCTACGACACTCCGATCTAAAGGAAGAGCAAATGAAGCAGAATCTATGGTAATAAGGAGATTATCGAGATCAGAAAGATCATTCGTCGAGGGAGATGAAGTACTGGATGTACGAACGAGCTTTCCGTCTTTTATAGTGATCCTCCCAGAGTTTTGGATCTGATCGATGAGATTTGAAAGAGCAAGATTGGTACCCTTTATATCGAGGGGGATTTTATAGCTTCCGATATGAGATATCCCACTGGTCTGAGGAAAGACGATATTCGACATTCCTACGGGAGAAAAACTCTCTAAACCATTTTTCTTGAGGAGATCTTCTTCGATATAGGCCACGAGTGATTTCAGAGTAATACGATTTTTCTCAAAAACTTCGCCTTGAGTACTTCTCACATTTGAGAAGGTCGGTATGATACTCCCGATGATACTGAGATTGTTGTCATTCTCTTTATCGAGACTCGCTACACTGGCGAGCTCTGTATTTACCCAAGTAGCGTAGTCTCCGTCAGCTCCAGCAGGTTTGGTAAGGGCTTGACTGAGAGCTTCTGGATCTGCTTTACTTTCTTTGGTAAATTTGATCCCCTCATATCGGGAAACGAGCGTCTCGTATTCGGCAGACTTGACTCATGCTACCGAGAGAGTTCCGAGAGATTCGTGTACTTTTTTTAATTCTTCTTTTTTTGTCTCTATCTCAGTATAGTTGGGAAGTACGTAGAATACTCCTACTCCGATAAATATCAGTGATACTATCATGTTGATAGCGATCGTCTTTATAAGACGAGCTTGTCTTTTTGGATCCATGGAAGTCATATTAGGGCTTAGAAATAGGAGTATAGCGAAGCTTGAGTGGGAGAACGGTCTGTGTCGAAAAAGTCGAGCGAATCCCACTATCCGTACTCGTAAATTTCTCGAGATCAAGATTTTTCGGAGATTCTAGTACCTGAAATGAGCTTCCAGTATCCTGGAGCTTATCGAGAAATAAAAGAGCCGCCGCTCGAGAAGTCTCAGATGGGTCACTTCCTGGACTCAGTCCAAATCCAAGGAAGTTACAGGTAGTAGTAATATCTCCTTTTTCAGATACGCTAAATTTAGCACACTCTATGGCTCTTCCTTCGTATTTGGTAGATTTCCGGATTTCTTCAAATTTATCAAATACTCGAGTCATCGATACTCGAGTATTCTTTTGCTCGATAAATTGTACCTCTGGCATAGCGAGTACATTTTTTGAGAGGAGTTTCTTGGGGATCAGGAGGGCGAGGCTCTTCGCAAGAGCTTTCTCGTATGTTTCCTTTTTGAGACTTACCGTTTCTATGGCTTTTTTGTAGCTCAGACATTCTGTATTAGGATAATTATCCACCCCGAGAGTCAGATAGGCACAAATCGGAAGATTGGAGAGGTATTCAGTACTATCAAGATTTCTGATCGTACTATCTATCCCCGATATAAACACTATGAGCAGGACAAGCTTAAAGAATATGTCCGTGATCGTCCCTACTGTCTGCAGGGGATGTCTTTTTTCTTCGGGGGATACATTCCCATCTTTATCTACTGATCCAAAATCAAGCTCACTTTCGAGATCTTGAAAAAGTGAATCTGGGTCTTTGGCATGGGAAGAATTGATGTATTCTGGTGTCTTCTGATTCATAAACGAAAAAGGTTACACGGAAATACTATCACTCTTATTTCGAAGGAGCAAATTTCTGCCTTGACGTACGCAAAAGTGGTACGAGATCCTCGGTTTTAGCTCGACGAATCGGGAGTCACTTCGGAAGACTCGCCAGTACTGAGTCGCCCCAGGCAGTTTCGATACGTTTATCGAGGAGGATGATCATACCGGTATCCGTCTTGGATCGGATAAGTCGCCCCATCCCCTGGCGAAGTTTGAGGATCATCATCGGAAGAGAGTATTCATTGAAATGATCTCGATAGAGCCGTGACCTCGCTACGTAGAGGGGATCCGTCGGTACCGCAAACGGAAATTTGTGAATGATCAAGATCTGGAGCATATCTCCAGAAAAGTCTACTCATTCCCAAAAACTCTCGGTCCCAAAAAGGACACTATGATCCGAGTGTTTCATAAATTCGCTCACCATTTTATGCTTTCCTCCACTCATACCCTGCGTCAGGAGACGAATTTTTTCTTTTTTACAGAGCGGAGATACCGCGAGCGTCATGTCTCGTATAGCCGAAAATGAAGTAAACAACATCAGGATTCTCCCGTGGTATATCTCGATAATATCTGATATAAATCCTTCGATCGCTCTCTTTTGATCGTCTTTTCGGACATCTCCGAGATTGGAGGGGAGATAGAGGAGGGCTTGTTTGGCATAGTCAAAGTCTGTCTCTAGGACATGTTTTTGGAAATTTTCGAGGGAGAGAACTCGGTCAATATACGTAAAAGAATCAGCTACCTGGAGAGTAGCACTCGTCGCTATGATCGATGGAATCGTCTGCCAAAGTCGCTCCTCCAGGAGAGCCCCGATACGAAGGGGTACCTGGATGATCTGTAAGGGTTTGTTTTCTCTTTTGCCAAAAATACGTATGAGTCCCGTATCCTCGGATCTCAGAAAACTTCGTAAAAAAGTTCGAAATCTTTCAAAGTATCCGATCGGTCGATCGAGCTCTCGCATCAATGCTTCGGGAGCGAGATAGAGAAATCGCTCATACTCCCCTACTCTATTTTCGATACTCGAAAGGAGTCACTGAAGTCGTTCGAGACGGTCGGTTGTATAAAATGGAGCTTCGATGAGGATATCTTGCTGACGACCTCCACCGTATCCTCCCGTATTTTGAGACTGTACATCGAGAAAATATATCTCGAGCTCTTCGAAAAAGAGACTGACGGCGAGCATCATTCCTTCGGCTTGTTCACGAGCCTCTGGAAAGATAAATGAATCTGAGGGGTGAGCTTTGTTGTATTTTTTGATATATCGCTCTACCTCCGATATCGTACGCTCGAAAGAATCTATATCGAGTTTTTCTTTGAGTGACTCGGTCGCTACGGACTCGAGATTGTGGACCTCGTCGAGTACGAGTGACTCGATCTTTGGCAGGATCCGCGAAGCTCCTTCGCTATCCATCGTATCAGTGAGAAGGAGGGAGTGATTGACGATGATGATATCTGCCGTCTTGGATCCTTCTCGAGCCCGTACGATATACTCGAGGTCTTTGTAGGGATTTTCTGGAGAGATCACTCGACTATCCGTGGCGTCTATGAGCTCTCGATACTCATACTCTCGCCCATAAAAAGAGAGATCATCGAGCTCTCCCGTCACACTCGTCATGAGCCAAAAACCCATCTTGAGAGCAAATACTGCTTCATCTCCTTCAAATTTTTCTTGCTCGATATATTCGATCGATCGCAGGAGGCTCGCATAGTTGGAGCGACCTTTGAGTTTTTGTATACGAAAATCTTGAAGTCAAAATGGCTCGAGGAGCGAGCGAATCTTGGGAATATCTTTGTACTCGATCTGATCCTGGAGGGTACGAGTATGGGTAGATATACATACCTGCGTCCCGGTCGAGAGAGCGTGAAGGACCGATGGGAGAAAATAAGCAATCGTCTTTCCGACTCCAGTGGGAGCCTCGATACAGCTCTGAGATCTCTGTGAGAGAGTATCGCTCACGATCTGGAGCATCTTTTTTTGCTCGGGGCGTTCTTCGAGGTGGGTCGCTCGGTCGAGGACCTCTGTAAAAGTAGGAATCTCTCCACTCGGACGATCTATGATCCGAGAAGGACGACTCCGAGCGAGAAGACTCTCTCTCCATGGAGTCGTAGACGAATCCTCCGTAAGGTGGATATAGTCGAGTACCAGGCGAAACTCATGATCCATACCGGTACGTCCGACCACGGAGAGAAAGAGAGCACGACACTCGGTCGGGAGACTCAGGAGTCGCTCGAGAAGCCTCTGAAAGAGTCGTCCCGTCGCCTCCGTATCAGCGAGAGCTCGATGTGCATCGACGTGTGGCTCACCAAAATATTCGAGGAGACTTGAGAGATTGAGACTCTTGGCATCAATAGCTACGATCTCCGCGAGACGAAAAGTATCGATCCGAGAATGATCTCGAGAGATCACCGCATACTCTACGAGAAAGCCGATATCAAAGTCGATATTGTGACCGACGATCGTATCATCATCGATAAATTCAATGATCTTTTCTCGAATCTCAGAAAATACCGGAGCATCAATGAGATCATTTGGAGTGATACTCGTGATGTGAGTAATCTCCTGCGAGATAAGAAATCCCGGATGAACCAAGCTCGTATACCGCTCTTCTTCTACTCCGAGATCCGTATATCGGATGAGGGCTATCTCGATAATAGCATCCGACCTCGCATCGAGGCCAGAGGTCTCGAGATCGAGGACTACGTATGACATGTAAAGATTGTATCTTGGAAAAGACGAAAAACCAGGAAAAAGATACCTCAAAAACAGAGTTACGTATCCGAAATGATATTTGACATATAAATAGGCTCTTGCCTAGGAGATAGCACAAGCTATACTCCTTCCATATGATCCCTTACAGTAAAATCAGTACTCAAAAGATTAAGAAAATTATTCAACACTTTTGTACCGATATTGATGCTAC
>JANOQA010000062.1:0-2662 GCA_031422145.1 bacterium
CGCATTTCGGGTCGTACTGAGTTAGCGGACACAAGATCTACTTCTCGGCCTGTAATATCCCGAAGTCTATATCGTATATTTCCGATATTCATAAGAGAAAATCTCTCTCCTTTAATTTTCTCGTAGAGGATATCTATATCACTCTCTTCGCGAGCTTCTCATCGAGCGAATGATCCTACAAGATAAGCCCGAGAAATATGATTATCTCGAAATACTCTTTGGATCTCAGGATGAGTAAAATTTATCTTTTCCATACCTTGTATTATACGAATACTCCTAAAAAGTAAACTCCTCTAATATCCTCCCTCCATCCACCTCCAGAGGACTGCGGCACTTCTTCCCTCTTGTACTTCTCAGGCTATGAGAGCTTTGCGGAGATCGGCAAGACTCACAAACTCTACGGAGATATTACCCATCTCCGACTCTTCGAGCTCTTGGGCTCGCATAACTGGATCGGTCACGAGGAAATAGTGAAGATCCCAATCAACCGAAGCTCCCGCATGTGAAACCTCGAGAAATCTATACACTCCGGAGTGAAGTCCGGCCTCTTCTCTCCCCTCTCGCTCTGCCGATGCAAGAGCGGCTCCTGCTATCTGAGCTGGATCAGCGGAT
This sequence comes from bacterium, assembly GCA_031422145.1. Lineage (GTDB taxonomy): Bacteria > Patescibacteriota > Gracilibacteria > BD1-5 > UBA2023 > JANOQA01. The sequence goes on from JANOQA010000062.1 coordinate 613, forward strand.
CGGAACTCTACCAAACTATCAAATATCTTACCTCCAGGGAGTCTGAGATCCCAGCCAGTCGACTCTCTGCGGAGTTCTCGGGTCATGTAGAGTCCTCGTATTCCGTCTTTTTCAGCTGAGATGATGAGTCGCACTCCTGGGGCTCGTACTGCTGCCTCAAAGGTGACTCAGGGACGACCTTCCCAGTGGACGATCTCGAACATTTGTCAGGAGAAGATGGTGGTTTTCATGGGGATTATAAATGATTAGAAATCTTGATGATCTGAAATCGTATGTACGATGAAGACCTTTTTACCGTTGTGAAGAGCAATAGTACCAAATCCTCGATATTTCTTGTTGATACGGAATTGATACACCTGAAGTTTCTTGGGTTGTCGGAGCTTAAAATCAAGTCACTTAGTATTGGCACTGAATAACTTACGCTTCGCCGCCCCATACTGATCAATTAGGTTTCGGTTGATGAGATATTCTGCAACCTCCGGAAGCTCTCGGACTTCATCAAACATGCTAGAGATTTACAAGATTTTCGTATGGAGTATCTACTGCTTTTTGTGCAGAGAGTTGGAGATCTCTCTCGAAAATAAGTTGATTTTGTAGAGCAAAATAGAGCTCCTCGGCACTCTGGAAGTGGGATTTTTCAAGATGAATAGAGTTTTCTATGGTGAGCGTAGTCATGGTATGATTTTATTTCAAAAGGACCAAAAAGCAAAGAGTATGTACGGTTAGTTCGACTGGACGATCTCGAACATTTGTCAGGAGAAGATGGTATGTTTTTGCATTATGGTTAGTTGAAAATAGATTGAATATCTACTCTTTTACTTGAGCTATCTTTCGACAACTTAGTATAAGCTGATAGATCAGGATGGCATATAAAAGTTTTCAAAAGAGATAAATAAACACAGGGATATTATGTATTTCATTAGTATTCTTTGGTACTATAAGTGGTAAATCTTTAAAAGAACTCAATGGATTAATAAGTACAAAAAATATTTCCATAAGATCGTCCATAAGAAAGTTTTTTGCACTTATCCACTGAATAGTACTCCCGTAAGTCTCTACTGATCAAAAGATAAATGTAGATTTTCAAGGAAGAAGTGCCATCCCACAGAGAAAATGCAAAGCTAGAATCCAGATAGCAGTTTTAATTGGATTTGATCCATGAGAAGATACTAAATCCTGAAATCAAAGAATTAAACGGGCACCGTAGTTTTTATTATTTGAATTAGTTGATAAAACTCTTCGGAAGACGTCTAATTCAAGAGTTTCGATTTTTCTACTAGAAGCAAAGTCTCAAGATGATGCAAGTCTATTTTTTAAAAAAACATATCATTGTCTCAAGCTCTCCCAATTTGTAGAAGCTGGATTTATTTCTTTAGACCCCAAAAGCTCGCCCATTCTTTTTGTGGAAGGGGCAGATATTCTTCACTCGATAAAAAATCCATTTGATTGAAAACTTTGAAAAAAACTTCAATATATTCAAATAAAAGAGTTATCAGGAAGGTGTATTAATCAAAAAGATAGGTTTTGTGCAACAACACTAAAAAAATAAAGCTCTTTGAAAGTACAGTTCGTTAAGGAAATTGAGTTCGCATGCGTATCAGTTATCGCTTCGTCTCACGCAGATATCCGTTCCATTAGTAGTTGCTGAGCATTTATATCACTCAAATGTAGAATTTCTCACCTATGAATTCGATAAGAAAATCCGGAAATATGAAGAGTTCCTGAAATTATACTCTGAATTACTGAGATAGATATATTCTCTGGTTTATCGGAATTTATAGAGCAATTTTTAACAATGAGTCATAAAGATGCCTTAGGATTAGGCATGAAACTTAGATTATCTATATATAACTCTCTATTACCATCTGGATGAGGGTATTGTACTGCCCCTTCAGAAGAATTATATGTAATTACTTCAAAATTTGTAGCTACCAAAGATCTAGTATGAAAGTCAGCAATAGTTATTCTAAATGAATGAATGAGCTGTGAGCTCGCTGATCAATTATCAGAGTAGAAAACATTAATAAATGATTTTGGTTGAACATAATTG
>JANOQA010000063.1:0-2004 GCA_031422145.1 bacterium
GAAGGAGGTATTTCAAGAAATGAGAGACACAGAGAATAGTCGGGAGTGTGGGGAATGCAAATGAAAGTTTTAAAAGAAAAATCTAGGCCGAGAATGGCGAGAAATTGAACCAAAGAATGGTCTATATAATTACCTCTCTTAGAGGCATCTATCATCAAAATCGAGATGTAGCGAAAACTATTATTTTACCTCTACATTTACTTCCACTTCTCCAGACCATGGATCTCCTGCCATCATATTTGCCGAGAGAATTATTTGATGGGAACCACTCTGAGTGAGAGCATAGGTCATCTCCTTTCCAAAAGGACCATCACCCGTACCATCAGGTGTGATAATCTGTGCTATCCGAACATTTCCTTTGGTATCCAAAGGAGTCTGTAGGGTCACTTTGAGTGTTTTTATGCCGGTTGAGTCGAATCGAATATTCTGCCTCGATCCGGTTCAAGACTGGATTTTTAGGGATCATTTTCCATCCACTAAAACGAGCGAAATATCTTTTGTTTCACCTGCCTCGACTATCACAGTTTGAGGGGGAATCTGAATAGATCCAGTGAGTACGGGTGGTGGATTTCCTATAGTATTTCCAGAAAGCGAATTGGCCGGTGGAGTGGGAATAGATGCCGATGGTTTTTGACCGGGAAGTGTACAAGAAGAGAGTACGAGTATACTGAGAATGGGGATGTATTTGAGGGAATTCATAATCATAAAAATAATGAAGTGGAGGTTCAGTATACGCTTTTATGAGGATATCGGAAATAGTAACGGTTCATGCGATAAAACCCCAAATCACTCAGAGGGTTTAATCGGTGCTTCTTTATAGGGTATGAAACGTACCTTTTAGCATCCCTCTGTATTTTTTCTTATATCTCAGTATACTCATCAGTTACCTCTAATTGCCAAGGTTATGGAAAACAAAACATCCACTCCGAGTGCGAGCATCTTTGGATTACTCCGACCGTATGCGTCGATTATTACGGGGCTCGTGGTTTTGACCCTTTTGTTGAACGCATTAAATCTCGTAGTCCCCAAGATCGTCTCGTTTGCTATCGACTCTTTTGTACGGGGTGATTTTGATCTACGTCTCGTACTCGAGCAATTTCTCGCGGTAGCATTTGGAGTATTTGTCCTGACCTATGGACAAAGTGTCGCTCAGACGTACGCCTCGGAGCGGGTAGCTCGAGATCTCCGCTCACAAATCATCGCTAAAATATCCGAGCAGGACTTTGCCTATATCGAGCGTGCTACTCCTTCAAAACTCCTGACCAATCTCACCTCCGATACGGACGCCGTCAAGACCTTTGTATCTCAGGCGATTGCTTCGCTCGTTTCATCTGCATTTTTGATCGTAGGGGCGAGTATCCTGCTCCTGATGATCAACTGGGAGTTGGCTCTCGTGGTACTACTCGTCGTACCGATTATTGGGATCACGTTTTTCTTTGTATTTAGGAAAGTACGAACTCTCTTTAAGATATCGCAAGAGACGATCGACTCGCTCAATAATATCATCAACGAAAGCATACTCGGAGCCGCTCTCATACGTCTCCTTCACTCACAGGCTCCAGAACACTCCAAATTTATCATAGCCAATACTAAAGCCAAAGAAATAGGACTCTCTATCCTCAATCTCTTTGCGACTCTGATCCCGGTGATCACTTTCACCTCCAATCTCGCCATGCTTGCTATCCTCATGCTCGGGGGACACTTTGTGATCTCGCAGAGTATGAGTCTGGGAGATTTTGCCGCCTTTAATGCGTATCTCGCTATTTTGATATTTCCGATCATCATCATTGGATTTATTAGTAGTCTCATCGCTCAGGCGACCGCTTCATATGATCGAATACTTGAAGTCCTCAATGCTCCAGAAAGAAAAGATTGAGGAACTCTCGTACATCAGCTCGGAGGTCAGATCGATATACGAGACGTATCTCTCATCATCGGTGAAAAATCCATACTTAAAAATGTTTCGTTTTCTGTCACTCCAGGAGGCAAGACGGCTATCATGGG
>JANOQA010000064.1:0-6680 GCA_031422145.1 bacterium
CCACCTCCACCACCACCTCCTCCAGAACTCACGACAGTAGCTGCTGAGTAGGCTACAAAAGTAGATGCAGAACAGGTATAGATCGTAGCTATAGAATTCACTACAGGAGCCGTATCTGATGGGCTTCCGGCTACTCCATTCGTACAGGTAGAGTTTGGATTATTCGTGAGACCTACGGTACCAGGACTACTCTCTCAGGCGTGTTGTACTTTTATGAGAATAGAGCTTCCAGTGTAGTTAGAAAGAGGGATTTCGATCTTGATCGGCTTACTAAAGTGGAGACTTGTATTCGCGAGTCCAAATGAGAACGTCCCATTGGAGGCTTCGTTACTCGCAAGTGTGAGGGCTGCTCCAGTAAAAGCTCCTATGCTTGATCCATTGAAGGCAGTACCAGAAGCCGTACGAATAGTCGTATCTGCTGGAAGAGTCACTCGACTCCCAGATCCAGACCCTACAAAAGATACGGGAGCTTGTACCGTGACGAGCGTAGTACTCGTGATACCTCCAGTTCCACTTGCAGAACTCACATCTCCGAGAGTCGATCCAGATCCCATTACGAGAGCTCCGCTAAAGCTGGTTCCAGATCCAGAAATGGTCGTAATGATAACAGATCCGGTTGAGCTGTTTCCAGAGACATCACTTGCTGTAACAATGAGAGTGTTGGTATTATTTGGAGTAAGTGGCACGAGAGCGCTAAAGGCTCCACTACCGGTGAGGGTGGCAATCACAGTAGCTCCAGATCCACCACTAATAGTTACAGAGCTAGCATCTCCGGTAGTAGTTCCTCGGATTGGGAGAGCGTTCGCATTGATGGTAGTTGGAAGTGTAGTGATAGTAAGAGTGGGAGGAGTCGTGTCTACGACCATGATGATTCGAGAAACGGTATTACTCACATTCCCAGAGGCATCTGTTTTGGTATACTCTATGAGATAGGATCCAGTAGAATTTACATTTACGCTTCCACTCGCATTGGCAAGGATGAGTGATCCAGATCCTTCGGCGTTGTCCGTCCAAGTAGCCCCAGAGTCAGTATATGTAGAGGCTCGCTCGATAGTGAGAGTCCCAGATCCGACGAGAGTGACTACTGGAGGGGTAGAGTCTACGATGGTCACCGTACGATTTATACTGTTGGAAGCATTTCCTGCCATATCCGTATATCGATAGGTGAGTGTTTGAAGTCCTACCATATTTGTGTTTACTGATCCTATGGTTGCTCCGGTGAGGACTCCAGTCTGATCTCGGTTGTCCGTCCAAGTCGCTCCGAGCTCGCTGTATACTCCACCAAAAGGAATATCCATAGATCCAGATCCTACAAGAGTTACTACGGGCGGTGTGGTATCGGGAGTGAGGTAGTTGACACTCACGCTACTTGCAAGAGAAGTGGATCCATTGAGTGAAGTACACTGGATCTTGGTGGTCATATCAGTACAGGTTCCTGCTAGACTTGGATTAGCAAGGACAGCACTCGCTAATCTTGAGGTCACCTCAGATACGGTCGTCCCGGTTGCCGTATAGGTGCTCCCACTGAGTGTGAGTATAAACTCCTCATTACCACTTGCGCTCACATTGGTCGGAGTAAAGTCGACGATCTCCGGTCGATCCGTACGAGCTGATAAGCCAGCCACATAAAAGCTTGAGCCGTAATTAATTGAGAAATTACTGGTATCTATATTGGTTCCATCTCTTGTTTCTGTACCTGCAGTAATAAAGGTTAAATATCTATCAGCTGCGGTGACATTGTAGGCGATACCTGAATTTGGACTTACAAAACTTGGAAGAATAGATACGGTGAGAGCCGTAAGTGCTGGCATATTCGAGCTTACATAATTATATGCTGGTGTTTGTATGAGTGCAGAATTTGCCGTAACAGTATTCGTATTGGATCCTACAAAACTAAATAAAAATCCATCCACTCGAAAGCTGTGGAATTGTGATGGATATAAAACAGCTCATGCTGCGCCATTCGCCCCAAGAGCTATACTGTAAGAGGCTTTTTGTTCGGCACGAGCTATTTGATTGGTTTGAACGACACTCTTGATAAAAGTACCTTCAAAGGAAGTCGGCACTGCTCCGACATTCGTCATTCAAAGACCAAGAGACTGTACTATAATGGAGAGAGCGAGAACTGAGCGAAAAAAGCGCATATTGTAGATAAAAAAGTAGATAAAAATCTCTGACATAGTAAGCTACATTACATCAAATCCAAACTATAATATTATTTGTACGAATGATACATCGCTGCGGTTGGGTAAACCTTAAAAACCCAAAATATATCGACTACCATGATCACGAGTGGGGGATACCACTCCATGATGACTCGGCTCTTTTTGAGCTCCTCTGCCTCGAGGGGGCTCAGGCGGGTCTCACTTGGCAGACTATCTTAAATAGGAGAGAGGCCTATCGGGAATGTTTTTGGGATTTCGATATTGATATCATTCTATCAAAAACAGACGATCAGCTTCTCGATAGGATATCGGGATATTGAGTCATTCAAAATAAACTCAAGACCCTCGGGATACGTAAAAATGCAGAAGCCTATAAAAAGGTAGTCGCAGATCATGGATCTCTCGATCATTTCCTCTGGTCGTTTGTAGATAATACTCCAATCGTGAATAGCTGGAAAAACTATCGAGATGCTCCAGCGAGTACTTATATATCAGAAAAACTAAGTCAAAGCCTCAAGAAATATGGATTTACCTTTGTAGGACCTACCATCTGTTACGCTTTTATGCAGGCATGTGGGATGGTGAGTGATCATGAAGAGGGGTGTTTTCGAGCAAGCTCTTAAAATCTCGTGTTCATCTCATCTAAGCTTGCCAAAGAAAAAATGTATCTATACTCTCTCCCATGTCTGCATCATTTCACTTTTCCTCAGTCAATCTTGGCTGTTCTAAAAATCTCGTCGACCTGGAGTTTGCCATAGGACAGATACTTAAATTTTCTGACCGACTCGATATAGAGTATTACGATACTCCCGAAGACGAGGGGGCAGAATACGTCCTGGTCAATACTTGTGGTTTTCTCTCCAGTGCCCGAGAAGAGTCAGAAGCAACTCTGTCTCACTTTGATGAGCTCGGAAAAAAAGTGATCCTCATGGGATGTTATGTATCTGTAAAAGACGATGCATTTCTGGCGAGTATGAAAAACTTGCATGCAATCCTGCCATTTACGGACTATTCTTCTATCGAAAAACTGCTTCTCGGAGAAGAGGCAAAATCTCGAGTGAATACTACGGCTCTACGTAAATTGGCTGCTGGAGGGCTCTCGAGTCTCAAAGAAGGGAAACTTCGAGAGTATCTCGCTTCGATCGGGGGAGACCAGATCGGACAAAAGGCCTTTGTCTGGAAAGGAGATGAGATCCGAGCCTATATTCATGCTCCATTTGGATACGAATATCTCAAGATCGCTGAGGGTTGCGATAATAACTGTACCTTTTGTATCATTCCCCAGATCCGAGGCCGACAAAAATCTCGAGCGATCGAAGATATCGTCGCCGAGGCAAAAACTATGATCAACTCTGGTATCCGAGAGATCGAGCTCATCTGTCAGGATACGACGAGATATGGGACCGATCTCTACAATGGAGAATCTCGACTCTTTGAACTCCTCGAGGCACTCGATGCGATCCCGGGAGATTTTCGATTTCGTATTTTCTATCTCTATCCAGACACACTCACGTTCGCCCACCTAGAGCGACTGACTCGCCTCACGAAATTTCTCCCGTATTTTGATATACCATTTCAGCATTATAGTGCGAATATTCTCAAGAGAATGGGGAGATTTTACGATCAAGCCCACATTACACGAGTCATCGAGTATATCCGAGCGAATTTCCCAGGATCATTTATCCGGACGAGTTTTATCGTAGGGTTTCCTGGGGAAACTGAAGAAAATTTTTCTGAGCTTTGTGAATTTGTACAAACGAGCAAATTTGAGAGTGTCGGAGTATTTCAATATCATGATGAACCCCTCGCTACGAGCTCAAAACTCGATCAAAAAGTACCAGAAAATATAGCAAAAGATCGTCTTGGAAGACTGAGTAAGGTATTAGATCTGGTCTATGCCGAGCATGCAGCAGCTGCCAAAGGACAAGAATTTACTGGGTATGTGATGCAGATGGAGGACGATACCCTCATCGTACGACGAGAGATCCAAGCTCCCGAGATCGACGAGTATGATGAGATATCCTATGAAGACCTCATCGCCGGACCCGAAGAGCTTGATTTTGGGGCGGTAGTGGAGTATCGGATTTCATAGGGTAAATTTCTTGTACTCTCACAAAAACTCGGCTATACTCTCTCTATGACATCCCTCGGACGCCTCTTTAGATATATCGCTCTTTTTACTCTGACGAGTCTCGTCAGTATTTGAAGCGTTTTCTCAGCAGAGCTTCCTTTTATAGACGTCAAAACGACGGACGATTACTATGGCGACCTCAAAAGTCTCTATGATCAGGGGATCATCCCCCTCAGTACGAGTCGTCGATTCAATCCAGATTCTCTCATGAATCGTGACGACTTTGTCGGTATCGTGGTCGGAGTAGGGTGCAAGAAATGTCTTTCTCCGAGCTTTGAAGACGTCATCAAATATAATACTCTCCCATTTGTAGACTTTGATCGAAAAAGTGAAAATTTTTACTGCGTCTCGTATGCCAAGGAAAAAGGGATCGTCGAAGGATATCCACTCGATGCTACCGGAAAATCCAGTTGTGAAGATGAAAAGTCCTACACCGAAGCTCCCTTTTGTGCCTATAATAAAATATCTCGTATCGAAGCGACTGCCGTACTGCTTCGTCAGGCGGGACTTTGGACTAAAGAGTTAAACACCTCCAGTTTTGAAAGAAAGGAAACGATCAGTGACGTAAGTTCAGAATGGTATGGCTACGCTCAAAAGGGGATCACTACGGGCTTGATACAAAGAGATAGCTCAGGAAATATTCGCCCAAATGAGAGTATCTCTAAAAAGGAATTCGTCCGAATGGCGGCAAAGATCCTCACCGTCAATCTCTGTGAGATACGAGAAGATACGGATCCAGATAAAGATGGTCTTTCGAGCTCGGTAGATAGCTGTCCAACTTTGTTCGGTCCTGTCACCAATGCAGGGTGTCCTCTCGTGATCGATACCGATGGAGATGGAGTACTCAATGCTGATGATCTCTGTCCACTCGTGGTAGGACCGGTCTCCAATAAAGGATGTCCTACTCAGACCGAGCTTTCGAGTGAAGTACGAGTCTTGGATAAGGGGGCAACTTGTAGTCTAAGTACTCCTTCGACTGACTTTCTGCCTACAGGAGAAAGTACCTATACACTCCAATGATACACAGCGTCTACTGGATCTCTCGAATATAGCTGGGAAATGGTACGAGCCCAAGATGGTCAGAGACTTTCTGCTACGGGAGCTTGTATTTCAGACTTTGTATTTCCAGGAGAAGGTACTTGGCTGGTACGACTCACGATCCGAGATACCAATACTGGTGGAGTAGCCAGGTCTCTTTCTACGGTAGAAATCACCGGAGCTACGCCACCATCGAGTACGGTACTTCAGGGACTATCTGTGAATGTGACCGCTCAAATATTAGAATGAAATATACCCGAATCTTTTCAGTTTGACTCTACGGTAGCGGGAGGGAAATGACCATATACCTATCGATGGGACTTTGCAGATGGGACTTTCTCTACCGAAGCAGATCCAACTCACGCCTTTACGGCTCCGGGAGCTCGTCTCGTATCTTTGACGGTCCAAGATAGTACGGGAGCTACGGCAGTAGCAGAAATGACTATCGTACTGAGAGCTTCGCTCGATACCGATGGAGATGGAGTACTCAATGCTGATGATCTCTGTCCACTCGTGGTAGGACCGGTCTCCAATAAAGGATGTCCTCTCCTAAGTACCTACAATCCTACATTTTCCACAGGAAGTACCCTAGATACAGGAGCTTTACCTGGATACACTCTGAGTCTCTCTGGAGTAGGAGGAGCTTGTCGCCTCTCTCGATCGGAGTCTCGAGGAGCCGTATTTGGAACTCCCGCGTGTACGAGCTGTCCATGTCAGGTAGAAGTAAAATACAACGCTGAGCTTCGGATCTGTGATACGGTCTTTCCAGCTATCTTATCTCAAGATAAGAAAAATATATTTAGTCGAGGAAAGGTATTTGAGATGAGGAACTAAGAGGTCATCTCATTACTCTTGCAATCAAAGTGTGATCGTATATCATGATATTCAATCATCCGTCCTCCATGCTCCACACCAAAAAAAATCCTCGAGCAGCCTTCACTCTCGTAGAACTCATCGTCGTGATAGCGATCCTCGTAGTACTCTCTACCGTAGGATTTGTCGGATACTCAGGATATACCTCTACCTCTCGAGATGCATCACGAGGATCTGATCTGAAGAATATCTATCAAGCGTTGAAAGTATCTGAAGCGAACAATGGTACCGTACCAGAGCCTGATAGTGCTATCACTATCTACTCTGCTACTGGAGTTACTCTCTCAAGACAAGGTATCATAGGAGAGAGTGTACGTAAAGCTATTAACCTAGAAAGTGGAGGAAGAGATCCCAAAGAATCTACGGGATACACCTATCTCCGGTTTAAAGACAAGAAGAGTGTCCAGCTCCTCGCTCTCTTTGAAAATGAAGGATGGGAAGCACGACTCGCGATGGAAGATCTCCCCGGAGTC
>JANOQA010000065.1:0-13266 GCA_031422145.1 bacterium
ATCCCCTTGTCATACTCAGAGCCCGGGTAGAGCTCGTACGTCCCTCGCTCTTTGGCGAGCTCGATCGATGACTCGTAGGTGTAGTAGGTATAGAGTTCAAAGAGTTCGTTCACGTGTTTGCGAGCCTCCGGACTATCATAGGCAAATCCATGAGTCGCGAGATACTCAGCGAGTCCGAGGTATCCGAGAGCGACGGATCGATATCTCTTGGCAGTTCGCTCAGCGGCTTTGACCGGGAAGTGGTTGAGGATGATGATATTATCGAGGATCCGCATCACGACTGGGTAGACTTTTTTGATCTCGTCTTCGGTATGTACCTTGGCGATATTGATGGATGAGAGATTGCACGTGACGACGTCGCCTGCCTCATATCGGATGACGATATCTCCCCCTTCGATCGTCTCAGAGATAAATTTACAGCTCGAAGTATTTTGACATATCTCGGTACAAAGCTGAGTCGAGTAGACATTTCCAGCGTGCTTATTTGGATTGAGACGGTTGACGGTATCTCGGAAAAATACATACGGCATCCCGGTCTCGACGGTCGTCTTGAGGAAGGTCTTAAAGAGGTCTTTTGCTTTGATCGTCTTTTTCATATGGAGTCGATCGTCTTTCTCACATGCGAGATACATTTCCTCAAATTCTTCACAGAAGGTATCCTGGATTTTTTTACCGTAAACACGATTGATCTCATAGGGATCCATGAGAGTCCAGTCTCCATCCTCAGCGATTCGTCGCATAAATATGTCGGGCATACTCACCGCTGGAAATATATCAAATGCCTTGGCTCGTATATCTCCGGTCTCCGTCTGAAGCTCGAGGAAATCAAATATATCACGGTGCCAGATATCGAGTGTCACGGATACGGCTCCGAGTCGCTGACCGAGCTGGTTGACCGCTACGGCGGTGTCATTGATCACTTTGATCCATGGATTTACTCCACCTGCCGCTCCCCGTATACCACGGATTTCTGCTCCCTGGGCTCGTATATTTCCGAGGTAGACTCCGAGTCCTCCTCCAAACTTTGAGATCTGAGCGATATCTTCGATAGCGTGGTAGATCGCTCGTAGATCGTCGTCGACATTGATCTTGAAACAGCTCGAGAGCTGATGCCAGTTGGTACGAGGGTTATTGAGTGCGGGAGTAGCGAGAGATATCTTTTGCTCCGAGCAGTATTCGTAGACCTTCTTGGCAAATTCGAGACGCTTTCCAGCTGGCTCGGGGATCGCATAAAAGAGAGCGACCGAGAGGTAGAGCTCCTGAGGAAGCTCGCAGATGACTTTGTTTGGATTGAGGAGGTATCGCTTGGCGAGAGAGAGGACCGTCGTATATCCGTAGCCCTGATCGGTTTCCATCTTGAGCCAGCTTCCTGCCTCGAGGATATCCGCCTCCGAGTAGCTATCCATAAACTTCGTATAGTAGTAGCCCTTTTCGAGATAGTCCTTGAAAAACTTGGCGTACGCCTGAGGGGTATAGACATCTTTCATCTCTATACCTCGATTTTTACAAGCTTGTTTGTAGAGATTCATGAGAGCGAACTGTCCCGCTATATGCTCCCAATGGATATTTTCCATGGTCACGAGATCGACACAAGTTTTGGTGAGGAGCTTCATGATATCGGACGTTTTGATCTCTTCGACGAGGTTTTTCTTGAAGGCTTCCATGAGATCCTCAAAGGTACAGGTACTCTCATGTCCAGCACTTGCGATCTTGAAAATAGCTCGGATCTTTTCTGGCTCAAAATATTCTTTTGATCCGTCGGACTTGGTTACTTTGAGTTTGTTCTTTTCAAATTGGTCGACGAGTTTTTCCTGTTTTTCCTCTCGTTTTTCTTGTTGAGCCGCTCGATAGAGTATATAGGCCTTAGCTACCTCAAATTTATTAAACTTCATGAGGTTTCGCTCCACGACGTCTTGAATGTCTTCGACGGAAGGGATTCGATTTACAAAAATCTCCCCATATACATGATTGAGGTCTTTGACGATATAGTCCGTGACTACTGATACAAATGAAGTATCTGATTCACCTACATCTTGGACAGCTCCTATGATAGCTTCTTCAATTCGTGTTCGATCAAAATCCGCTATTTCACCATTTCTACGTCGTACCTGGAGGAGACCCATATATGAAAAGATTGAATATTAAGCACAAAAATAATGGTGGTAAGCCCTCTATAATCATGTATTTTGGACTTCCAGTAGTATTTCATAAAACACTACATTTTGTGCTGTATATATTTATCTAGATACTACATCTTGTCAAAAGAAAACTCTACTAATTTCTTCTTGTCGAACTACTCCGCATTGTTATCATGAGAGTGTATCCTCTTTCTTTTATGTTCCAGACTCTATTAGAAAATATCTGAAATCTTTTTCACACACTCAAAGAAAAAGCTCAAGTTATATATACTTGAGTTACAGATTATCTACTTCCCTATTTTGATACTCTCGTACAAAAGAAGCATGAATTTCAAATATGGTATGAAGCGACGAACGCTACTGTTTGAATTATTCCAAGTCTTATGTATGTACCGATTCTTGATTTTAGTCTTATTTGTCTCGGAGTAGTACTACTCGGATGGTATATCCTAAAAAATCTCAGCTAACCGCTGTTCTCCGGGGAGCCTCGCTCTACTGACTACAAATCCGAGAGCATCTCGGGTATACTGGGTATATCGATCGATCAGCAGAAGTCGAGCATTTGTATCAAAAAATGTTGCATCATTGAGATCGAGAAGCTCCTCTGAGAGGAGTGTTAGACCTCCTGAAAATTGAGTAAAAAGTGATAGATCATGCTCACGTGCGTCAACATCTATTTCGTGTGTATAGGCTTTGAGATAGAGTGGTAGATCTTTGAGCATTTCAAATACTCTCTGTGCTTCATTCCTGATGAGAGGATCTGTGATCTGATTCATAGATTTCTCAAACATAGAGATACGACTCCCTACGATTTCAATACACTCATCTATTTCTCTAGAGCTAAGGAGTGGGGTATCAAGGGCTAGGGTTCGAATCGTATGGGAGCGAGTTATATCTCATACTTGTACTCTTTTGAGCTGAGATATAACATTAGCGAGTTGGTTACCAATAATTTGTATATTTCTTTCAGTTATAGATCAGTCAGCACCATAGGATTTATCTAGTTTATTGAGCCAACGTAACAGAGATGGTGTATTCTTATCAGACAATCAAGCAGTATCAATATTGTATGTTTGTAGCTCTTGTATCAGGCTATTAAAAGTTACACCATCCTCAGATGACACAAGGGTCTCATCCATAGTCCAAGTGAGACTCTGAATATGAGAAAGCATATTTGGGACAGTCTGTACCAGGGTGATATCTGTGAGAGCGAGAGGATTCGGGAAGGAAGAAACAGAAGTCATAAAAAAGGTTATATGCTGATATTACCTCATTTTCAAAAGTACGTCAAAATCCATACAGGGAAGGTCCATAGGGAGAGATCCTACAAAATGATACTCTTTTCCTTGTATATCAAAGTCGAGTCGATAGGCATGGAGCCAGTGACGGGTTAGTCCGTATTTCTCGAGGAGAGATTGATCCATACGAGTGAGACCGTAGGTCTTGTCCCCTACTATCGGAAATCCGATCGAAGCGAGATGGACTCGTATCTGATGCGTACGTCCTGTGAGGAGGTCTATCTCGAGGAGAGATCGCCCCTCTCGACTTTCGAGCATTCGAAAGCGAGTCTTTGCTATTTTTGGATTGATCGGATCGTGCACGGTCATCTTTTTACGATCGATCGGATCTCGTCCGATAAATGACTCGATATAGCCTTCTGGATTTTTTGGTATACCATGCACTACCGCGAGATAGGTCTTTTGGATGGTACGTTTTTCGATCTTCTTTTGGAGAACCTGCATCATACGGTCATCTTTGGCGATCAGGAGGAGTCCACTCGTATCTTTGTCGAGGCGATGTACGATACCTGGTCGCTCTTCTCCCCCGATGACCGAAAGATTTTTAAATCTATACAGGAGTGCGTTCACGAGCGTACCAGACTTCCCCCCTTCCCCGGGTACGGGATGGACATTCATTCCAGCGGGTTTATTTACTACCGCAAAACCTGGACTATCATAGACGATCTCGATCGGGAGGTCTTCCGCTTCAAATTTGCCTTCGCTGACTCGGAAATGCACCTGGATCACATCTCGCAGATAGATCACGGCATTTTTAGTCACGACGATTCCATTGATCGAGACTTCTCCTCCTACGATGAGTTTCTGGATGTAGGACCTCGTCATCGGCGAAAAAAGAGCTGATAGGTAAGTATCAACTCTTCGTTTTTCACGGTGGTCTATCCAAACGGAAAGTTCCGTAGTGTGCATATTACTTAAAGAAAACGTCGTTTCCTGACTCATAAGAAAATAGCTCATCAGATTTAAACCAAAGAGCGATCTCGGCTGCAGCTTCTTCGGGAGTAGCTGAGGCGTGTACGATATTGGCAAAAATACACTTCGTAGCATCGGTGTAGGCGTAGGTCATATGAGCGAAGTCTCCTCGGATAGTACCAGGAGCAGCTCCAGCTGGCTGAGTCGATCCTACCATCTTTCGGATATTTTCTACCGCATTGACTCCTTCGAGCACGTAGGCGATGACGGGACCGAGCATCATAGCTCGAAGTGTCTCGAGGTATACTGCCTCTCCTCGTCGAGTCTGGAGAAGTCCGATCGTCTCATAGTGAGCAAAAAACTGTTCTTTACTTGGTTGTACCATCTTCGCTCCGACGATCTTGTATCCAGCTCGTTCAAAACGCTGAAGTACTTCACCGGTAATCTTTCGCTGTACAGCGTCTGGCTTCATAAAGACAAGGGCTCTCTCGAGTTGCATACATCAAAGGGTTAAATATATGCCTAGATCCTATCCATGACACAAAAAAACGCAAAGAAAAGTATCTCTCAGTTAGAAATATATATTTTTTGACTCTTAGGGGTAAAAAAATACGGGCTATTCGTGAGATCGACCGCTACGTACATTACTTTTCTGGGGTCGGACCATGCCGACCAACTGCGAAAAGTAAGTAGAGCTCCGCGTCCTCTTGGAATTTGAGTATATGCATCGTAACTGATATTTCTCGTCTGAGAAATATTCTAAAAATCTCTAAGAAAAGTTAAATACATCCACCACTTTTCCGTTGATCTGGAGAGCGTCGGTCTCGGTAAGGACGATCGGCATATGCTCCGTAGATCGAGAGTCAGGAAGGAGATAGATACTCTCGGCTTCATGTCGAACTTTTTTGACCGTAGCGGCTCCATTTACGATACAGAGATATGCAGCGAAGGGATTGTCGATAGCGTTGATACTGGAGTCTACGAGGACAAAAGCTCCATCTTCGAGAAATTTCCCTCGTATACTAAAATTATTCATAGAAGTTCCCTGGAGTTTCACACAGAAGTACTTCTTTTCGTCTCCAGTAAGAGACGACTTTGAAATAAGGAGCTTTCCTTGATCTACTTCGTCGGCATATACGAGAGGTCGACCCGCATTGGCTACTCCGAGGATCGGGACCGGGATAGTGATCTGAGTCGCTACGATACGCTCTCCGAGACGGATAGATCTGTATCATCGTCCTCGAGCGATAAATCATTTCTGCTCGAGATAGTCGAGAAATTGAACTACGGAGTGTTTACTCTTGGATCCGAGGACTTCCTGGATCTCCTCGAGAGTAGGAGACTCTCCGTGAGAAGTGATATAGGTCGATACGATATCGAGGACTTTTTGCTGTTTTGGAGTGAGCATGTTTTAAAAAGTTATACATTCATAATATGTACAAATATATACATTGCAAATGATTTTAGCGGAGCAGTTTTGTTTCTTTACTTTTCGGAGTCGGAAAGTATATGATTTTCTCGACTCTTCGAAAACTCGTCTCTACGGAGACTCAGACAGTTCTCAGAGATCTCGAAAATATATAGTTCCCTCCTCCATACGAGGAGTTCGAAGGATACTCTATCTGAGATATTTCCGTTTATTTGCATTGTGTTCCTCGAGCGTCCTCCCGTAGTATATCTGACCATCATCTGCATGGAGATAGTAGTAGTACGTAGTGACTTCTGGGATAAGAGTTGCTAGGATAGTCTCTTTGGACGGATTGGAAATGGGAGTGGGAGGAAGTCCTACTTTCTTTCGGATATTGTAGGGAGAGTCTTTGTAGAGCTCTTCTACTATGATGCTCGGAGTACAAGACTGGCTCGGGATCTTTCGGGGGTAGCAGAGAGCCGCGTCTGCTCCTATTTGCATCCCTTCTTGGTAGCGTTTTTCGAGGATACCGGCTACTTTTGCCTTTTCTCTGGAGTTACGCTCCTCTCGCTCCACGATAGAGGCGAGGATTATCTTTTGAGAAAAGGTCTTTTTTTGAGATGTAGAGAGTTTTTGATAAATTTGCGTATCAAAAGCCGACAATACTCGGTCGAGTACTTGGGGGATCTTGGCGTCACTGACTACTCGATACGTATCAGGAAGGAGATATCACTCGAGAGATATCGCATCTTTGAGAAATATGTATTTCTTTTGAAGGAGTGTAAATTTCTCCTGTGAGATATTGGATATGTCTCCGGTCTCTGTGAGTCACTGGGTCGTCAGAGCGGCATCGATATCATATATATTCCATCCTGGGAGGATCGTGAGTGACAGATCGGTAGTATCTGGCTTTTGGAGTCGAGTACGTAGTATTTCAGAGAGAGGATGGCTCTCTTTGAGGATAAAAGTCCCCGCTACCAGTCGAGCTTCTCGCTGAAAGAGTCGTAGATAGAGTGTATATCGAAGATCGGATATCGGTATACTCAGGCGACTTTTGAGGATACGAGGAGTTTCTCCCTTTGATATACTCAGTGTCTGGGGAGAGACGAGTATATCTCCGGTGGAATACACGAAATATACTATCCCGAGTATCGCTAGAAATATACAGAGGGCTAATTTCTTCATGATCCAGTTTCGGGAGAAAGAGATCCACTATTTGTACTCCCCGTACTCACGGTACTCCCCGTAAGACTCGTGAGCGCATCGAGATTGGATCGAAATTCTGTTACGGCTTGTGAAGCTTTCTCAGCACTTTCTACGACTTTTTTTGTCTGATCTACTTTTGTCTCCACGACTGTTTTGGTCGTATCAGCTACTTCACGTGCTTTATCCACTATTCCACCTACTTCATCAAATATACCACCCGTACTATTTTTTAGGTCGATGAGTCAGGTAGATACTCGATCAGCTCCGAGCTTTAAGCTTCGTATATTTTCATTGAGACCCTCTATCCCAAAGAGAGCGGCTATTTCATCTGTTTCTTTCGGGAGAAAAAATACTCCAAGAGTATACGTGACTCCGATCAAAACGAGGGCGGCGATAGTACGATACAGCATAGGTTTAAGAAAGAAGATCGTGAACACTCAGGTTTCCACTACGAAGTTTTTCATGGAGAGCTACTATATCGGAGTCTTTGATTTTCTCGGGAGAGATCGTGGGTAGCTCGACGGTCCCGACAAACTCCATACCTTCTGGTACTGCCGATGCTACGTCGGCATTTTGGATCATATTGATCTCTGCTTTGATCATACCCTCGGTCTGACAATGTGGACAGTGCACTTCCATATTTACCCCATTTCCTCCGGTACCTACTATTTGTACGTCTCGCTCGGAGATCTTTCCTCCACAGTTTTTACACGCAAAGTGAGCTATGGTGGATTCGATGATGCTTTTGAGGATGAGATAGTTCATAGTCGATGATTATAGAGGTATTGTATCTTTAATCTTCTAATTTCTCAAGCATTCTGGTAATTCTTTGTATTGACACTTCTTTTCCGAGTATACTCACTATTTCAAAGGCTCCAGGAGAGAACTCAGCTCCAGAAAGTGCGATCCTCACCGGCCAAAGCACAAAGCCATTTTTATATCCAGCTCCAGCGATCTGAGCCAGAAATTCTGCCTTGAAAGCGTCAAAGTCGGTCACTTCCCCCGAAATATTTTGTAAAAATGATCGAGCAAATTCAAGTCCTGTACGAGCGTCTTCCAGAGATTCTACCTTCATCTTTGGATTTATGAGGAGATCCTGTCGTAGATCTGGCTCTCCGTAGAAAAACTGTGTCAGACTCGGATATTCATCGAGACGTTTGAGGCGAGTCTTGAGCTCGTGGATGATCCTATAGTTGAGTTCTGAGGAGGCTCTTGAAAAAGTATCTCTATAAAAGTCAGGTAGGTAAGTCTCGAGATATATCGTGAGTCGGGTGCAGAGGTCGGCGGTCTCGAGTCGAGAGATATACTGAGCGTTCATCCAGTCGAGTTTTACTATATCGAGCATCGGACCAGAACGATTCATCCCTTCAAAACTAAAGGCCTCCTCGAGTTCTGTAAGAGAAAATATCTCCTGGGTTGTTTTAGGATTCCACCCGAGAAATGCGACAAAATTGAGTATAGCCTCAGGGAGATAGCCTCGCTCGAGGTAGAGTTCCGTAGCCGTATCTCCCGTACGTTTGGAGAGTTTTTTCCCATCAGATCCCATGATATTTGGCATATGAGCATATCTCGGAAGTGTTACCCCGAGAGCTCTGGCAGTGAGGACTTGCGTCGGGATAGAGCTAATCCACTCTTCTCCTCTCATAGCATGAGTGACACCCATGTGATCATCATCTATAACTACCGCTCCATGATAGGTTGGAAATCCATCAGACTTGAGAAGTACGGTATCCTCTACTTCATTCGTATTGAATTCCATTTTCCCACGGATGAGATCCTCAAATACGATCACTTCTCATTTTGGCACTTTGAGGCGTATCGTATAGGACTCTCCTGCCTGCACTCGAGGGAATGACTCTTCAAATGGAATATCTCGACAGTGTCCGTCGTAGCCAGTAGGGAGTTTGAGAGCCTCCTGGTCAGCTCGTAGCTCACCGAGACGCTCTGAGCTACAAAAACAATAGTAGGCCGATCCATTTTTGACGAGAGCATGCAGTTTTTCGGTATAGATAGAGAGCCTCTCTGACTGACGATACGGTCCAAACTCATCAGGATTTCGAGGTCCGGCATCGGGAGAAAGTCCAAATACCGAGAGTATATCCAATAAACGATCTGCTGCGTCGTCTACGAGACGAGACTGATCCGTATCTTCGAGTCGGAGGAGGAATTTTCCATTATTTTTACGAGCCCAGAGGTACGCATAGAGGGCGGTACGAAGTCCTCCGATATGGAGATACCCCGTGGGGGATGGAGCAAATCGAGTTTTTATCATGAGCGTATGATATGAAAAAACGGTTCTGAGTAAACCGTTTTTTTAGAGGGAGAGGATCTTATTTTAACCAGACAGAGCCGTTATTTCCTGTACCATACCAACCACAGTCTGGGCAGCCTAGCCCAAATGCCATTCCAAGACGAGCTCATCCTATTTGATTTCCTGAATAAATACCTACGAGTGTACCAGCACCTCCGTTCACTCCACTATTATCATAATTATTAAATCCTATGTGATAAGAATTTGGAAATGGTCCTAGAAAAACAGTATCTGAGTAGGCTGCTTTTACTTTGCTTCCCGATATACCTATTGCCGTAAATGGTCCGCTCGTATCATAATAAATATTCATACTCTTGGCATCGTTTCCCATACGGTATATCGTCTTATCAGTAAATCCATTAATCATAACATCCGAGAGCTTGGCACTTGCTCACTGAGTAGGATTTGTAAGTAGGGCGACCGCAGCAGCATCTTGATGTATGGTGTTTCCAAACGTGGCTCTCACCACTAGCGTCCATCCTCCTCCATCTGTCGTCATATCACAGTAGGCTTGGAAGGCGGGATCACTCGTCGGCTTGATCCAGTAGAGTCCATCCGTAGACACTCCATTAGTTTTGAGAGCTTTACAGGAGATAGCTGAGTCAGAAGCTGAGGTTCCTCCTGGTCCGTTGATAGCTGATGCTACCACGATACTACTCGGGGATATCACTCGTGCGAGGACTCCCGTACTACTGAGTACTTCAGATATATTACTCTCGGTGTTTCCTATGACACATACTCCTGTACCAGTATTAATACTCGTAAGTCCAAGATTTACTCCAGAAGCGGTATAACTACTCGCTTCGTTGAGGGGATTCTTACTGGTACACTCTATAAGAACTCCCAGCTTCTTTCCACTGGTGACCGGATATCTATCCGTGTAGTCAGCCGCGTAGGCTTTTGGTATTCCGACTCCGGGGATATCCTTCATCGCCAGTCGTGCTTCCCATCCTTCATTTTCAAAGAGAGCGAGGAGCTGGACACTCTTCTTGTCTTTAAACCGGAGGTACGTGTATCCCGTAGATTCTTTGGGATCTCTTCCTCCACTTTCGAGATTGATAGCTTTACGTACACTCTCTCCTATGATACCTTGTTTAGAGAGAGTAACTCCAGTAGCAGAGTATATACTCATAGCAGAGTCTGGCTCTGGTACTACTCCTACATTCGCTTCGGATACTTTAAGAGCTTGATAGATATTTTTCAGATCAGATCCTCGTGAGGCATCACGAGAGGTAGAGGTATATCCCGAGTATCCGACAAATCCTACGGTAGAGAGTACGACGAGGATCGCTATCACGACAATGAGCTCTACGAGGGTGAAGGCTCGTTTACTTTTTTTGGAGTGGAGCATGGAGGATGCAGAGAGATAAACTCCAGATATTTTAGGGTATGTGGATTGGATTGCAAGGGAATATCTCGAAATTTCTACTCCCCTACTACGATATTGAGGAGTTTATTCGGGACAAATATCTCTCGAATAATCTTTTTCCCTTCGGTCCATTTAGCGATCTCGGGCATAGCATAGGCTTCGGATATCACCTCTTCCGCTGCTACTCCATTGAGGAATTCTTTCGTACCTCGGAGTTTACCATTGACCTGAATGGCGATCGTCACTTCATCATCTATCGTCATAAAAGCATCGAATTCTGGCCAAGGTGCACGGTATATGGACTCAGTATGTCCGAGTTTACTCCAGAGCTCTTCCCCTAAGTGCGGAGCAAATGGATGGAGCAGGAGCGCGAACGCTGTTCGCCACTCTGTTTGGAACTCGCGGTCCGTTGGAAGTCCTTCATTCACGAGAATAATGAGTGCTGAGATTGCCGTATTAAACTTGAACGCAGCGATATCTTCACCGACTTTTTTAATGGTCTTGTGGAGAAGTTTCATAGACCTCATTTCATCAGATGAAAGCCTCGGACGATCTCCAAAGAGCGCCTCCGATCGCTCTAAAAATCGCTGCATTCCAACCATAGACTTGGTATCCCAAGGAGCTGGATCCTTAAAATCCGCCATGGAGAGGATATAGGTTCGCAGCACATCCGCTCCAAACTCCTTCACTATATCATCTGGATTGATGACATTCCCCTTGGATTTGGACATTTTATTACCGTCTGGCCCGAGAATCAGTCCTTGATTCGTGAGTTTTTGGAATGGCTCGGGCGTTGGCACTACTCCAAGATCATAGAGAACCTTATGCCAGAATCTGGCATAGAGGAGATGGAGTACTGCATGCTCCGCACCTCCAACATAGTGATCCACACTTCCCCAGTATTCGAGAGCCTCCTGGCTCGCGATCGCATCTGGATTATGCGGATCCATGAACCGGAGATAGTACCAGCATGATCCGGCCCATTGAGGCATAGTATTCGTCTCGCGAGTCCCTCGAAGTCCAGAAGCAACGAGAGTATTCACCCAGTCGGTGACATTGGCAAGTGGAGATCTCCCGTCATCAGAGGGCTCATATCTCTCAACTTCTGGGAGTACGAGAGGGAGATTTGGATCGAGGATACAAGGGCCATCGATAGTGGTGAAGATTTCGGAATATCGCTCTCCATTGATTCGTAAGTATTTTTTATCGGTATCCGTTTCAATGCTTGGAACTAGACTACCCTCAGTATAGACGGGAAGTTTTGCGAAATCCTCAGTATTCAGGTGAATCACTGGAATCGGCTCCCCCCAATATCGTTGTCTCGAGAATATCCAGTCTCGGAGTTTATAGTTGGTGCGTTTGTGACCAAAACCCTTGGACTCTGCGAGCTCGGTGAGTTTGGTGCGGGCTTCAGCGGAGGTGAGACCAGAATATTCTCAAGATTTAATCAATACACCATCATCAATAAATGGCTTAAAATTTTCTGATCCAACCATGGGCTCCCAGTATACTCCGGATGGAGTCACATAGTTTATAAAATCATTATTTTTGTAAACCAATAGCTCGGGTGCAGTATCTCATACTACGAATTCTATCTCAAACCCGTACTTCACCGCAAACTCAAAATCCCGCTCATCATGAGCTGGCACTCCCATAACTGCTCCCGTCCCATACGACCCCAGTACATAATCGGCAATCCATACCGGGACTGACTCTCCATTAAATGGATTCACCACATAGGATCCCGTGAATACTCCCGTCTTCTCGAGTCCACCATTCGTACGATCCTGGTCGGACTTCGCTCGAGCAGCTACGATATACTCATCACATGCTCCTTGGTGATCTGCCGTCACAAATGAACTCACCTGAGGGTGATCTGGAGCGATCACCACCCACTTCATCCCATAGACGGTATCAACTCGAGTCGTATAAACGGAGATGCTCCCCTGTTCCCCCGAGAGAGTGAATTCACATCCCTCGCTCTTCCCGATCCAGTTCCGTTGCTGCTCCTTGATCCCTTCTGGCCAGTCAACAGCATCGATATCAGCAAGCAGTCTCTCTGCGTACTCAGTAATCCTGAGTACCCACTGCCGCATATTACGTTGCTCGACTGGGTGACCTCCGACTTCAGACTTCCCATTGACGATCTCCTCGTTGGCGAGGACACACTTGAGGGCAGGACACCAGTTGACCGGCTTTTCTGCTTCATAGGCAAGCCCTCGCTCCATGAGTCGAGAGAATATCCACTGTGACCAGCGGTAGTACTCCGGATCCGTGGTATTAATCTCGCGAGACCAATCATACGAGAGTCCGAGCTCTTTGATCTGGCGGGTGAATACTGCTACGTTCTGCTCAGTGGTTACACGAGGATGCTGCCCTGTCTTGACCGCGTAATTCTCCGCTGGCAGTCCAAACGCGTCCCATCCCATCGGATGGAGTACATTATATCCATGAGCTGCGAGGAACCGACTGTATACATCCGTAGCCGTATATCCCTTTGGATGACCCACATGGAGCCCTGTACCTGATGGATACGGGAACATATCGAGAATATATGCCTTTTTAGGGGCGACTCCGCTAAAAGGCGGGTTAAGTGCTGCAAAGGTGGCATGAGCTGCCCAGAA
>JANOQA010000066.1:0-2859 GCA_031422145.1 bacterium
ATTCTCCTCAAAATTATCATCTTTTATATGGCATCGCTCCTTCGACTATTTTCTCGACTCTCCAACCGAACTATCGCCCTCGGGATACTCATCGCAGTGATCGGTATGATCGGATATGGACTCTACTTTATATTTGGGAAAAATATAGGTACTTTTGAGATACAAAGTCCGACACCGATCAATTTTGTAACACAGATAAAAAAATGAGAACTTGTACTCTATGAGCGAGAATGTACCAACATATGCCGTATCGAAGATGTCCCAGCTGGGACTTATACACTCATTCTTAGTTCAGAAGGAAAAGAGAGTATTCAAAGGACATCTATCTTAAAGCGATGAGACACCCTACTCATCGAAGCGGGGTTTATAAATCGTATCGAGCTACGAACTATATCGGGAGAAGAATGATCAAAAGACCCAGAAAATATAGGGGAATACGCCGGATATGTATATCAAATACAAAAGTCCCCTCTCGCTCTGACTCGATCTCCAAAGGAGGCAGATCTATCATCCTCAAGTGGATGAGTAAGTCGAGAAATAATATACTCTGACGAGACGCTCTCTGGATACCGAAATGACTCGATCCGATATGGGTACTGGACAGCTATCACGACTGATGGACGACTCCTCGTACTCGATCTACGATCTAGGGCCTCCCTCATGATCGATACTCCAGATCGTACCAAGATAGACCAAATAAAAAAGCTCGGAGGTAGCGAACGTCTCGTATTGCTCGGGAGAGATTTTCCGTCGCAGATATATACTCCGAGTACCGCTACACAGAGACCTACCGCTCCGTACGATGACCTCACTCAGAGTCCATCTGGTACCCTCATCGGACTTATCAAAAGTGAAAACACTACCGCCAAGTCACTCCTGAGTCTCTCAGAGTCGGGAGATCTGATCGTAGATAGTACCCAGGTAGGACGACCGAAAGTACTCCTGTCGGGAGAGTCAAATATACGAGCTATCTGGAGTAGTGAAAGAGTATTTCGGATCGTGAGAAATGATGGGAGTGAGTCTATCATTGACGGTATACAATAGTGGCGAATAAAAAGGTCTACATCAATACCATCGCTCAAATAGCTGGAAAAGTCTCGACGGCTCTGATTTCGATCGTGCTTATCAAGATACTTACCAACTATCTCGATCTCGAGGGATATGGTCTCTACGCCAAGATATACAACTATCTCTCGATATTTTCTGTGATCGCCGATCTCGGACTCTATACGGTGAGTGTACGTGAGATATCCGCAAATAAAGATCGTCCTGAGCGAGTCCGCCACATCGCTGGAAATATCCTCGCTCTACGGACTATCCTCGGTGGAGTGATCATCGCAGTATCGCTCGGACTTGCCGCATTTCTCCCAGGATATGACAATAGGATCGCCCTCGCTGGGGTCGGGATAGCGGGAGTATTTACGCTCTTTGGGCTCATGAATAGCTCGATCCTCTCGCTCCTCCAGGCCCACCTTCGCACGGAGTTTTCATTTGTCTCGGTGACGATCGGCAAGATCACCAATCTCCTCGCCGTACTTTTCACCGTATTTCTCCTCTTTCCAAAGCCTCTCGATATCGGGATGCTCTGGGGGATCGAGCGAGAGACGCTTGCTTTTATCGCTATCATGCTCTCCGGGCTCATCGGAAATATCGTCATGACCGGACTCCTCTACGGATACTCGAGAAAGGTAGAAAAGATACGATTTATCTTTGATCCGATCTACCTCAAATGACTCATTATTTCGACTCTTCCGTATGGATTTGCCCTCTTTCTCAATGCTATATTTTTCAAGGTAGATATCGTCCTCCTCTCGCTCCTCTCCCCTCCTGAGTCCGCTGATACGGTGGTCGCCCTCTATGGAGTTCCGATGAAGATCGTCGAAGTAGGGATGATGTTTGGGGTCGTATTTCTCAACTCGATGCTCCCCCTCTTTACCGAAGCTATAGCTAATAAAGAAAAGCTTCTCTCCTATGTCCATCGATCCTATACCTTGCTTTTATTTTTTGGATTTTGAGCGGCTGTCTTTCTCTCGGTGATCCCTGATACGATCCTCTCACTCATAGCGAGTCAAGCCTACCTCATACCGCTGGATGGAGTCAGCTCTGCGGATATCCTACGAGTCGTGAGTATGATATTTTGCCTGTATTTTATATCTTCACTTTTTACATACCTCCTCGTCGCTCGGGGAGACCAGTCACGGCTCTTACGGGTCAATCTGATCGTCGCTACATTTAATATCGTAGGAAATATCATCGTGATCCCGACCTACTCTTTCATGGGATCCGCCTGGGTGACTGTCGTGTCTCAGATACTCCTCGTGATCCTCACGGCTCATGCGACTCGTCATATCGTACGGTTTGATTTCCTTCCTCGGGTGAGTCTCATCATCCTCGCTACGGGACTCCTTTCTGGATATCTCGTGCTGCTCGCTCGAGATCCGCTCGCTCTCTGGCTCGGAGGATTTGGACTCGCTCACTATCTCTTTCTGACGCTCGAGGTACTCCTTTTAAGTAGTCTTTTCGCTTTCATTTATTTTCTCCCGATCGTCCTACGCAAGCTCCTTCGTCCTTCTCCATTATCCTAGATACCATGGCTCATTTCCAAGATATTCAACTCCTACAATTTCTCACTCAAAAGAAATTTAAAAATATGGACTTTAGTGAATACGCTCAACAAGATCTCGAATACCAAGTCGCAGAAGATGCTCGTTTGCGTGCGATTGAAAAATCTCATTTTTGCTGGAGCGGTAAAGATATCCCTCATGAAAAAGAGCTCGAGAGAGTCGTACAGCTCGAGCACGACCTCATCGGTGTCCTCGCTAAAATGGAGGGTACCGGAGTATATATAGATCGATCTCT
>JANOQA010000067.1:0-11663 GCA_031422145.1 bacterium
ACAAATACGCCCAAAAATTGAACCGTTACTGTATCTATCCTCTCTCCCACTTCCCCTCAAAAGGAAAGGAGAGAGAACACGACATTTAAAATCTTCTCTCATCTTCCATTTCCCGTACACCCGAGACCCCAAGCTCGGTTATCTTAGATCCTCTTTTTTTTATGAGCTTCTGTCTTGGTGTTTATTACGCGTGAGGTATACCTGTTCCCATCCCGAACACAGAAGTCAAGCCACGTCGTGCCTATGGTACTGCCGTCTTAACGGTGGGAGAGTCGGTAAACGCCAAGACAGAATTTCGTATGATCAGATCTCAAGATAGAGATGTTCTTCATATATTAAAAAAAGTTCCACATATGGTGGAGCTTTTTTAAATGATACTAGGAAACGTAGTCTATGGATTACTCACTACGATAGTACTCCCTCGACTATCAAATCGTACCCGAGACAGGAGAGTATTGTATCCTGCCTCGAGCTCGACTATGGCTCCGGTACCCCCGAGAGAGGTACGTATACGGGTCTCTCCGTTGTATCAGAGCTCTATATATACTATTTCCCCTGTACTCAAAGGAGTTTTAAGGGTCCCATCTATATGTAAAAGTTGGGGAGTATTGATTTTATAGCCGGATTCTCCATACAATGGAGTTTGTAGGAGGATCCCAGTCCCGGTGATAGTACTCCCAGAAAGATAGGTCACTTCTACGCCACTACTCGAGAGAGCGATCTGAGTTTGACTTGGATGAGTGAGATCAGTTCCTATTCCTTTTCCAGTAGTACGTCTCGTGTCCTCCGATCGTACCGTTGATACTATCGCATTGACGAGACGATCTCGCTTTTCTCGGTCGTTCATTCGACTAAAATCTAGCCCCACTGCCATACTCGCTAGTATACCTATGATAGTGATCGCTGCCATCAGCTCTATGAGGGTAAATCCGGAGTATTTTGTCATACGATGATCTGCCATGTGAAATATTTGCAAAAGAAAACGACAACGACTATACTCAAATCAGTATCTTATTCCAGATCACCACACTATACCTTATTATAATACTATGAATAGACTTAAAATAATGACCCTTGTGGTCCTCATGACACTTCCATCTCTCGCTCTGGCAGCCAGTGGAGATACTATGCCATCCTCTACAGGATCTATGGCTCCAGCTATGGTCGCCTCTCCTCTCAATGAGGCACTTAATGTGACTGGATCTCCAAAACTCGTATCTCAGACTGCCACGAGTGTCACTCTCGAGTGGTCTAAAGTAAGTGTAGCAACTTCTTATATCGTAAAATACTCTAAGTCTTCGGTTGCAGATGCTTTTAAGAAAGGAAATACTGCTGCGGTCTACGAGGTAGAAACTGATCCAGTGACGGCTACCGGTACTACGATCAAAGACCTAAAAGCTGACACTACCTACTACTTTGCGGTAGTAGCTCTCGATAAAGATAAAAATGAATCTCCTACGAACTCAGAAGAACTTTCCGTAAAACTCTCGGGAGTAAGTCTAGTCCCTACTGCTAGTGGGAGCACTACTCCTGCAGTGGTAGCTACTCCTTCTTCATTTAAGCTTGTGGGAGTGACCGTAGTAAATGAGATGACTCTCGCTCTCGATTTCAATGCTCCCGTATCAGCTATTTCGCCCGTGAGTGTCAAAATTATAAAAACGTCTGATAAGACTTCTCTTTCTCAAAAGTCAGCTGTGGTAGATACAGCGAGCTCTCAGAAAGTGATCGTTACTCTTCAGTCGCCTCTTGTTGCTTCGTCTACGTACTCGGCCACTATTATCCAGGCAAAAGATACAGCAGGTGCTCTTATATCAGAAGGAGTCAATGCCATCAAGGAATTTTCTACGACTACTAACGTAGCTAAAGTAGCAGTTGCTGCGACTACTAATAGTGGAGTATCTCTCAATGCCGCTCCAGAATCTATGAGTGGAGCTATGGTAGCTGCAGAAGCTCTTCCAGCTACGGGTACCAAGGAAAATCTCCTCCTTCTCTTGGCCGCAATCATCGCTTTTGGGATCGTATTTTTCGCTCGAAGAAAGAGTGCTTAGTCCTCTGTATTACAAAAAAACTCATCGATTTTCGGTGAGTTTTTTTGTAATATTGCTCCAATATACTTTCTCTATATGATACATCCATGGAATTCATCGTACTTGCCGTATATTTACTGCTCGAGCTCATTAAGTGGCTCATTATTATAGAAATAGTGCTCTCTTGGGTATCCCTCTTGGGTCTTCACATCGCTATTCCTTTTATTTCACTCGTGGTTCATCCACTCTTTGATCGTGTTAGGAAAATTATTCCCTCTACCTTCTCGGGGATGGATTTTGCTCCCCTCTATGTCCTACTCGCTATTTATATCTTCCAAAATACGGCGATACAGTATATCCCGGGACTTCTCTATTCGCTCCCTAGCTTCCTTCGATAATGCAGACCAAGAATATCGACTATTCTCTATTTTTTGTGGTTCTTGCTCTGGTAGTTTTTGGGATGATCATGATTAGCTCCGTGAGTGTATATCCCTCTTTCAAGGTGACATCGCTCATGGTAGAGTCAGGAAAGCTCGACGCCCCAAACAATCATTTCTACCTCCTTCGCAATATATCACATGTACTGATCGGGATATTTCTCTTTGCGGTAGTAGCAAAAACTCCGTATACCTTTTTTGAAAAGCATGCGAAGACTTTTTTTCTCGGAGGTCTCGTCCTGCTCATCTCCGTACTCTTTGTAGGAGTCATGTATAATGGAGCCCGAGGGTGGATCAATATTCCGCTCGTGCCATTTTCTCTCCAGCCAGTGGAGTTTATGAAGCTGGGACTCGTACTGTATTTTGCTGCATTTTTAAAGAAAAAAAGACACGAAGTACACTCTCTGAAAGACGGTTTTATACCGTATATGGCACTCCTTTTTGGTATCATATTTCTCCTCGCTCTCCAGCCAGACTTTGGCTCGATACTTCTTATTGTCCCGATAGCGGTAGGTATGTTTTTTGTGGGGGGATGAAATATCCGACATCTTGCCGTATCAGCAGTCGTATTTGCTCTGTTTGCGAGCTCGGTGTACGCAGTAGGAAACATGGAAGACAGTAAACTTGGATACGTATCAGAACGTATTGATAATTTTTTCTCAGATAATAAAACAGCTATTCAAAATCAATCCATCAATTTTCAGAGCAAACAAGGACTGATAGCTATCGGGAGTGGGGGAATAGCGGGACTTGGTTTTTGAAAGTCAGTTCAAAAATTTGGCTATCTTCCGGAGGTCCAGGGAGATTTTATCTTTTCAGTGATCGCTGAGGAGCTCGGATTTATCGGAGTGGTGATCCTCCTATCGGCGTATGGATTTATCGGATATAGAGCTTTTCGCCTCTCGGAACAAGTCGAAGACCCTTTTGCGAAATATGTATCCATCGGGGTGGGGCTTTGGATACTCACTCAAGCTTCGGTAAATATCGGAGTCAATCTCAATATATTACCTCTGACGGGTATCACTCTGCCTTTTGTGAGCTACGGAGGATCTTCACTCCTCTCACTTCTCATAGCTTCGGGTATTCTTCTCAATATTTCTCGTTCGGCACGAGTTGTAGATACTCGAGGAAATAGCTATAAAAATACCCCCTTCGAGCGAAGGAGGTCGCTCACAGATATGAGAGCCTAGTGTCGAGTAGTCGATCCAGAAGAGTTGAATAATCGAGCAAATATCCCCTTTGTCTCATTAACTCGCCGAGATGATACAATCCCTTCTATTTCCTCAGAAAAATGTTTGATGATCTGGGCCTGAGTACTCTGCATCCCATTATCTGTACTGATACCTACGATACTCACTCCGGGTCGAAGTACCATAGTCTTTACTTCTTCCGAAGGACTAAATGGGATCGTAAGAGTGAGATTTCGAATGAGAGGAGATCCATCACCTTTCTTAAAATTAGTTGATATACGCTCTAGACTGAGGATCACCACACCTGGATTTGTACGAACGGCAGTCACCTCTACTCCTACGTATCCTCCTTTGGCTGTAGCGAGGGTGAGAAGGAGATATTTCGGAAAGAGAGAAAGCTCTGTCCCTTTTTTGATGGCATTGTCGATATCCGATTTACTCAATCGAAGTGTTGTATTTGTTCCAAATTTTTCTACATGACTTCCTATTGCATCGTAGCCAGACTTGTAGGTTCCATTCATCATGGAGTCAGCACCCGTTCTCGAGTCAATAGCAGAAGAATTGGCTACGTAGGCTCGAGGTCGAAGTTCATAATTAAAACCAGGCATTACTC
Source organism: bacterium (assembly GCA_031422145.1). GTDB lineage: Bacteria > Patescibacteriota > Gracilibacteria > BD1-5 > UBA2023 > JANOQA01. The sequence goes on from JANOQA010000067.1 coordinate 4,268, forward strand.
CAGAGTTCTCGCTCGTATCTCTGAGAGAACGAGCCTGTAGATTGAGTCTTTGTGTCAAAATTTTATATTCGGGTGTTTCGGTCTGGCCTCGAGATACTAGTTGGGCAAGTTGATTTCGTACGCCAGACATGATGTCTTGATGAGTATCGTGAGCTCATATATTTCTCCCTCTACTGAGTCCTTCAGAGTCTGGGAAAAATACACTCAGAGGAGCATCTGATCTATAATTTGTATTTGAGAGTTCCATAAGCATTTTTTGATTACTTGACACTATTAAATCATGTATCATAAAACAGGTCAAGTCTTTTACATAAAAAAACACCGAGTGATCGGTGTATAGATTTCTAGGATTGAGTAATATATCTCTTATGAGATATCCTGATGCTCCACGATGCCATTAGCATAGGTACCATCCGGAAGAGTTTCTTTCCAAGAGATGACACTCACCGGGCAAGCAGAGATAGAGTCGTCTATCTCGACCGCACGACTTTCGTACTCACCAAGAGTCTTCACTCGAGAGTATCCATCTTGGTCGAGGTCAAATATCTCAGCGGAAGTGATCGCCACACAGGCACTACATCCTATACACCCTGCTTTTACGTGGGGTTTTCGAAGGATGCCAGAGAGGGCGGATACTTTTTGAAGATCGATCATACTACATAAGGAAAGTTGATTGCACATTCTAGCGAAGTCCATATGATACGCAAGTATTTTACCTTGCTTCATGACCCTCTTTGATCGTATATTTCGACTTCTTCTCGTAATACTCCCCTTTCACGTACTTCTCTCGGTATTTCTCGAGTATAAAGTAGATATCCCCGGAGTTGCCCTCTATAAAGAAGTCGCTCTCGTAGCTCTTTTTGGACTCTATGGTTGGGCTATATTTCAAAAGAAGATTTCCATCCCAGTACTGGATCGCCTCGACTATCTCATGATTGCGTATGTCGTATGGATGGTAGGAGTGACGGTATTTCAGGGGCTCTCGATAGCGAATATATTGTATGGGGGAAGGTACGACTTTATATTTTTTGCGATGTTTTTTATCATCCGAAAATGATACCCGCTCCTCTCGGGTAAACCAACTGAGTACTTTCGACTCTTCCTTATCTCGGCGACGATCGCTCTCGTCCTCGGGATAGTGGTACGTTTTGTGGTAGGGGAGTCAATACTGCTTCATTTTGGATTTTCGGCTAATCTCTCAAACTGGATGTTCGGGGGAAGTATCCCTATATACCATGGTATAGACGGAGCAAATGTACGGAGATTCCAGGGGATATTTGACGGACCAAATCCGGCTGCTTTTTTCCTCCTTATGTACTCGGGGGTACTCGCGTATTATTTTCGATCAGCCAAGAAGTATTACTTTCTTTTATCTCTCTGGAGTATCGTACTCGTGACCCTGCTCGTATACACCTACTCGAGGAGTGCTCTCATAGGATTTTGTGTAGGGATGATGGTATTTCTCGTACTTCATGCTCGCACTCTGTTTCAAAAGCATTGGAAGACACTCATCATTCTTGGATCGGTATTCTTTCTTCTTATGGGATTTTTCGTAGTAAAGAAAGAGGGTACCCTCGATCGTATTATACTTCGAGAAGGTTCTTCTCGTGGACATTTTGATCGTTCGCTTATAGGGCTTCAGAGAGCCGTAGATAAGCCTCTTGGATCTGGACTCGCTACGTCAGGTCCAGCCTATCGATACGTACAACATCCCGAAGAAGATGAGTCTCTTTTTGAAGGGGATAATAAAAAAAGAGAGGATTACTCGATACCAGAGAGTTGGTATATCCAGCAAATGGTGGAGGGAGGGGCTCCTGGTTTTGCGATCTTTATCGCCATCATGTGACTCATATTTCTCGCTCTTTGTCGGTACAATACTTATATAGCGGCTTCGTTTGCTGCAGTAGGTACGATGAATCTCTTTCTTCACTCGTACGAGTCAGTATATCTCTCGCTTTTGCTTTTTGCTCTTTCTGCTCTCATCATAGCCCATGGCCAATCAACCCCTCTTCGCTCCACTCGATAGCTCTCCTCCTATGAGATGTATCCATTTTGGACGACTGGTCCATGAGAAAGGATCCGATCGGATCGTAGATCTTGCCGAGCAGATACTTACTCGCTCAGATTTTGGGGTCGTACTGGATATATATGGGGATGGACCATTTGGAAAGGAAATACTCCAGAGATTTTCTGGAAAGCTCGGATTTTTTGATGGGACGAAGGACTCGAGTATAGCGGAGCTCGGCTATACAGTAGCCTACTACGGTCATCGCCCAAAACAGGTCATCGAGGCAGCTCTTCAGAGATCTCATTATCTCCTCATGCCCTCTCGATTTCTTGAAACGTTTGGACTTTCGGCTCTCGAGTCTATATCTCAATGAGTCCCTGTGATAGCTTTTGCTCAGGGGGGACTGACTCAGTTTCTTCAGAGTCAACATGCTCTCGTAGTTCATGAATCTGATGCAGAAAATACTCAAGACTTCCTCCACAAAGTATGAATAATCGCCGATCAATTTCGTATAGATAGCTGGAAACGAGAATCCGATACCGCTCGCTCTATCGCTCAGAGATATACCCCAGAAAACTGGATGATCCAGGTAGGGAAAAGTATCCCGCTCGGGGTCCAAAAAATCCTCCTCGTCACTGACTATGCTCATACGGTAGGAGGTATAGAGACGCATGTACAGGAGATTCGATCGACCCTTACAAAAATGGGATATATCACCGAGATCTATGCCCCTCTCGTAGGGAAAGAGCGTGTGATACGATATCTCGGACTTCTCCTCTCCTTTTGTAATATATTTGCCTACTGGAGCCTCAAACAAAAAATACAGAAATTTTCTCCAGACCTCATTTGGTGTCATAGTGTGGCGAGGGTAATAGGGCCAGTAGGTCTCCAGGCTGTCCATACTAATGGAGCTCTCTGCTACAAAACCTATCATGATCTCGGATATTTTAGTCCGTTTGCTACGAATGCGACGAGTGAAAAGACTTTTCTCTCACAGAGATATACGCTTCAGGAATTTCTCTCTGAGAGTAGGTGGTGGCAATGGCCGTATGTCATACTAAAATACTTCAAACTTTCTTGGATTTTTAAAATACTCGGAAGATTTGATCTCCATATCATCCCTTCAGCTTTTCTAGAGGAGTCACTCGCTCGAGTTCTCCCCCCAGAAAGTCGTATCATCGTCCTTCCTCACACTCATGCCCTATGAAAGTAACTTCGATTGTACCCTCTCTTTTTGATCGACTTGAGACGGGGACCTACGATGCTCTGACTCGAAAGATACTGACTCTTTCACAGGCTCAGAGTGTACGAGTCGCCCTCTTGTACTATGCCAATCTCGAGATGCAGGGACTCTTTACTCGAGGTCCCCTCTCTCAGTACGTCCAGACACTCGAGTATATGGATATCGTAGCAGCCGATGGGATAGCTCTCACGACCCTCTATACCGCCTGGAAGCGACCAGATATAGGAGCTCTCTCCCTCCTTTCTGGGTCTCCCCAGGTAGCGGAGACGATCTCCAATATGAACGGGACAGATTTTATACCATACCTCCTTTCTCATATTTCGAGTAAGGATAGCTATCGACTCGTCATGTTTGGTTCTCCAGAGCCTATACTGCAAAAAGCAGTGGAATATGCCCGACGAAATTTTGGATTCGAGACGGTCGGTCAAAATGGATGGGGAGATCCTTTTGATCCAGTTCAGCTCTCATCCAACAAGACCAATATCGTGCTCGTAGCGAGAGGCTCACCCAAACAAGAATACTGGATCCAAGAACATGAGTCCCTCTGGCAAAAACAACATACGATCGTGATCGGAGTAGGTGGACTCTTTGAATTTTGGGGAGGGTACGAGATACGAGCTCCACGATGGGTACGCTCACTTTCCTTGGAGTGGCTCTGGCGAGCTATCATAGACCCAAAGAAAAATCTAAATAAATCTCTCACAAGCCTTAAGTTTTTTATCCGTCTCTTTCAGATCGTGATTTCGAGATAGATTTATCGTATCTCAAAAGCCGCAAACCATCCTCGAGTGATACGAGGTCGCACAAGATCAAATATCTCCTGTTCAGACTTTGGAGTCCTCGTCCATACAGCATCAGAGAGTGGCTTGAAGTACGTATATGCGGTATCGTTTATAGCTCGAGTCCAAATCAGTCTGGTGAGTACCGAGGCACAAAGATCCATTTTTCGGTCTGGACTCAAATATCCGACTTTTCCATCTTTCTGAGTCACTTGACTGACATAGTTGACTCCAGCAATTGGGAGGTAGTCGTCTCATTTTTTTTCGAGAGCCATACGAAGACATGGAGAGTCGGTCGTGATGAGCGAGAGTCCAGGATCATCTAAAGTCTCGATCAGAGACTCGTATCGTTTCGTGAGATTTCTGGCAGGATCACGATCGATTGTAGCTGCATTGAGATCGACGAGCATATATCGTACCCCGAGCTTTTTCAGTCGATCTAGGGTCACTTTTGAGTCTGTATCGTGGAGATAGCGACTAAACTCAAATATGAGACTATCGTCGAAGTATCGAGATCTATTTTCTGAGATATAGTAGGTGAGGAATGTTCCGATTCGAAGTATTTTCTGAGAGTTCTTATTGTCATCTGTCGGATGTACGATACGTTCGTAGATGAGATTTCGGAGTTTTCTCGCTTCGAGGGCAAATCCTTGGTAGGCAGGAGAAGTACTCGCTATGGATTCTTTTTCTACGAGAATATTGACGACTTGATCGAGTGGGGTATCGCTCGGTATGTTCTCGAGGAGAGTCCGAAGATCGTCTTGAGTCACTTCTTTCTTGAGCTCATCAAGTACGGGAGTAGGGGAGAGGAGGTTGATCTTACTGAGAGTACTGAGATACTCTTCTCGTCTCGAGAAAGTAGCCTCAAGTCCCGTGATTTTTCCGGATTTGTATTCAAATGAATCTTCGGGGAGATTATTCCAGGTATTTGGGATCCCAGAATGCAGAAAATACGGAAGAATGAGTATCAGAAGCCCGAGTCCTATACCGAGTCCGATAGGTTCATGATCTTCATTTTCTATGACGGTCAATGGAGAGATGATATGTACTATGAGAGCGAGAAAGAGGAAGTACATAAGTATCCCATACCAGACGATCCCAAAGGCAGCTACGACGAAGAGGAGTGTGTAGAGAGTCGTCAGTACTACGAGATAGCGAAGGTTTTTGCTTTCGGGAGTAGATCTCTGATCAAAATGTATGATCCAAAGCGGGATCGAAAATATACCAAGGATCCAGAGGTATCCAGTCGGGAGACTCGTAGCTCCAAGATAATTACCCAATGCAGAGAAATTCTGAAGGAGGGCAGAGCTCGTGGTACTACTTCCTCCAAAGAATGCAGAAATATATCCAGTAAAACTCGGTATAAAATAATATATTCCGAGAAATACGACAAATCCTCCCGCCAGAGCAAGACTCCATCTTTTGCGATACACTATGAGGAGGAGTGATCCCGGGAGAAGGACTAGGTAGAGATAGGTAATATCGGTAAATTCTCCTCATTGATTTTTCTGTGTGGTGAGATTGATGGGGAGCTTGAGATAGTTGTTGATCCCGGATTCGTAGCCAAAATACCTTCCGAGGTCTTCGTTAAGGGTTGTACCAGAGTCAGATATTTGACTCACATTTCCGAGATTCTTGATAGATTCGAGTTTCTCTGGAGTATATACAAGGGTATAGTCCGGACTAAATACACGAATATCTCCATAGAGAAGTCCCGTCACAGAAATTGTACGAGACTCAATGAGATTTTTCACGATCCATGGTCCTATGGCTACTCCGATACCGAGACTGTAAATGAGTACTGGTATTAGAAATATACTGACATATTTCTTCTCCTGACTTTTATATATGCCGACTCCTATGAGTACTATTCCGAGAGCGATCATCCCGTATCCAAAAATATTGAGCCAGGGGGAGGTGGCTGGATAATTGACATTGAGTAGACTCCAAAGATGGAGTCGAGTAAATACTCCGACAAAGATGCTCGTAAATCCGAGAAGTCCAGCCAGTCCGAGTCGAGCGTAGAAAAACATTCCGATCGTCCCGATCATGATCATAATCGAGGTAAATTTGATCGAGAAGGCTATACCAGCGAGGACTCCAGCGAGCCCCATGAGTCGCAGCATAGCAGATCGCCGAGTACTCGAAAGAGCAAAGAATACTAGCATTACTGATATGATTGATACGGCAAAAAGTGCCAAATCGAGCTTCATATCTTTGGCCTGCTGAAATACGACCATTGGCATACTACAAAATATCGTTGTAGCGATGATTGGATAGGGGAGGAGGTTTGGTTTTTTAACGGTGAAATAAGAAATCCCCGAATAGAGAGTGAGGACGGTTAGAAGGGTACCGACTTGATTGAAAAAGAAGGCCTGCGTCGGACTATCAAATAAAAATCCTATTCCGGTGAATACCTGCCAAAAAGCCATTCCTTGATGACTCGTCGAGAGAGCATAGGCCATGAGCTTGGGAAAGTTCATATAAGCTCCGAGGTCGTCCCATCCTATGGGAAAGGGACGTACTATATTGACGAGATTGGTCGTGATCGTAAAGAAAAGGATCATGAGAAAGACCCCGGCAATGACTACGTATAGAGTACGTATGATCGGAGAGTGGAATACGGGGGAGGTGAATCGAAATTTCCAAATATCAGTGAGTATACTCCAGATATCTCGATAGGTGAGGGCTATCGAAAGGACGAGTACTATACCGATAACCCAGAGACTATATCCACCTGGAATAAATCCAAGGAAGGCTATGAGAGCTATGAGAATACAGAGTCCTACGATAGTTTCGATCGCTCATATCATCGGCCGTACTTCCTCGACGAGATCGAGTATTTGTAGGATCCATCTTCCGAGTCCTGTACCTATGAGTACGAGTCCAAGAGGGAGAAATAAAAATCCTATTACCTTGAAAAAGAGTACAAATCCAGCTCCGAGAGTGCCCTCAGCTTGGATGAGTGTAAAACAAGAAACAAAAAAGAGCGAGAGCACAAATCCACCCAGAAGAGTCATGAGACTCAGAGAAGCAGTATTTTTTGGTGACCGAGCAATACTCCACCAAACCCCAAGTCACCCCAACAAGGCCATGATCAAGAGGAATAGAGGGGCGTCGGTAGCAAATTTTTCTACTGAGCCAAATAGTCCTCTATGGGCTCCATCGGCAAAGTAGGCAAAAATCCCAATTACGCCAAAGATAAAAAACCCAAGAAGAGAGAAGATGCGAGACATGTACTAGGTTTTACGAATTATAGATGTATATATTTGTCGAAGTTCTTTGTAGTGAATTCCACCATATACTCCCATGAGAAAGAGAGAAGAAAGTCCAACTGAGAGAGTATACTGCCATCTCCCGAGATCG
>JANOQA010000068.1:0-3390 GCA_031422145.1 bacterium
ACTCTATGAAAAAGCCGATAGCACTGGTAATACTGGCATAAAGATACTTACCTTTCTCAAGGATTTAAGATTCTCACTCTATCATATCAGCGGAGACGGAGAACTCAGAGCTATACATGATATAGATAGCTATGCACACGAGATACGGATATGAGGGGGACAATCCGATCTATATTGCTCACGGTAAGAGTACACTCCATTCCGGCCTTTTCGCCTTTGTAGGATGCTCAGAACTACTGCATTCGATCACGGTAGTGGACATTCCATATTTCAAAAATATCTCTCGAGCAAAGTCTGCCCACGTGATAGAAGTATCAGATCGCGGAGAAGAAAAATGAAAAATACCACCCGTAGCATCAACTCATTTCTCAATATGAGTCGCTATATATTCGCAAAGGTCGATACACGACGTTGGTCTACCATGTTGATCATTCACCACTCTCACCTCATCACGAGTTTCAGCGAGTGTGAGCATTGTATTTACAAAGTTTTTGAACTTTCCCTGCTTCCGTAACTCCTCTGTACTTCAATACATGATTCATAGTTTACCCCCGTAAAGCCAACTCGTACGGATCACGGTCGTTTGAGGATTGGCATGGGTAGCGAGCTTCTCTCCGAGATATTTTGCCATACCGTAGGCATTGATAGGACTCGGTTGGTCAGTCGGGAGGTAGCCATCTTTTTGTATTCCATCAAACACATAGTCCGTAGAAATAGTAATGTACTGGATACCGAGTACTCATGTTACCTTCGCGAGATAATACGGACCGAGAGTATTTACCTCATAGTTCGAGAGTGCTCAAATATCTTCAGCATCATCGACTCTTGTATAAGCTGCAGCGTTGAGTACTACGTCTGGCTCATGGCTCACGATACACTGCATAACCGACTCGAACGATGTCACATCGCATTCGTCTCTCCCTACCAAGATGATATCATATATACCGCTCTGAGTTTTCGAGAAATCATACGCGAGCATTCCATTTCATCAAGTAACAAGGATTTTCTTCATATTAAAATACTGGATTATCGAGATAACTTTGGAATGTTTGATTTTTCTGATCTTTTTCTGAGATCTGGAAATCTCCTCTCTGAAACTCAGACCAATCAATAGCAAGATCCTGGTCGCTCCAGAGCAGACCTCACTCATACTCAGGATCATAGGGATCATCGCACTTATAGAGAAACTCCGTATCATCCTCGAGTGTGAGAAATCCATGAGCAAATCCACGAGGAACAAAGAGCATATTCTGTTTTTCTGCAGAAAGGATAAATCCTTCCCATGTACCAAATGTCGGAGAATCCGAGCGGAGATCGACTACGACATCATACACACTTCATGCCGTCACTCGGACGAGTTTCGCCTGAGGTTTACGAGTCTGAAAGTGGAGACCTCGTAACACTCATTTCTTAGACTTCGAGTGATTATCTTGAATAAAATTTGCTCATATGCCGATCTTCTCAAACTCTACCGTCGAGTAGGTCTCCATGAAAAATCCTCTCGAATCCCCAAAAACCTGAGGCTCGATGAGATAGCAGTCCGAGAGAGTCGTCGGTATTTTTGTAAAAGCCATAGTTACTGGATCAGTTTCATGAGATATTTTCCGTATTCATTTTTCACCATAGATTTTGCGTTATCTTGGAGTTGCTCAGCCGTAATCCGACCTGACTCATACGCTATCTCATCCGGAGATCCCACCTGTATCCCCTGTCGTTCTTCGATGATCTTGATAAAGTTTGAAGCGTCCATCATTGACTCGTGCGTCCCCGTATCGAGCCAGGCAAATCCTCGATTCATGACTTCTACTTTGAGATCTCCTCGATCCAGAAATAAAGTATTCACCGAGGTGATCTCGAGCTCTCCTCTCTCGCTTGGTTGTACAGATTTTGCTATTTCTATCACGTCATTTGTATAGAAATAGAGTCCAGTCACGGCGAAGTGAGATTTTGGATCTTTTGGTTTTTCTTCGATCGAGATAGCATTCATAGAGTCATCAAACTCGACCACCCCATATCGCTCTGGGTCAGCTACTCGATACCCAAACACCACCGCTTTTTTCTCATTTTCGACGATATGTCTCGATTTCTCGAGGAGCGCTGGAAGACCACTCCCATAAAAGAGATTGTCTCCGAGAATGAGACAGACATCATCACTCCCGATAAATTCCTCCCCGATCAGAAATGCCTGAGCCAGTCACTCAGGTTTTGGTTGTAGTGCATAGGTGATCTGTATTCCCCACTGGGAGCCGTCACCGAGAAGTCGGATAAATCCACTCTGATCCTCAGGAGTCGTGATGATGAGGATATCCCATATCCCAGCAAGCATAAGAGTCGATATGGGGTAGTAGATCATGGGCTTATCATAGATGGGCATGAGCTGCTTTGATATAGCCAGAGTGATCGGATAGAGCCGAGTACCTGAGCCTCAGGCGAGGATGATTCCTTTCATAGATTACTTTTGATAAAATTTAACGGTCCTGCTTATTCCCTCTTCAAATTGTACCTTCGGTTCCCAACCAAGTTCCTTTTGTATCTTAGTTGCATCAATCGCATAACGTTTATCATGACCTGGTCTATCCGGAACGAAGGAGATGAGATCTTCGGATTTTCACATCGCAGAGAGAAGGATCTTCGTGATCTCAAGATTGGTATACTCATTGTTCCCTCCGACATTGTAGATACTTCCCGACTCTGCTCGAGTAAATACTTCCCACACGGCATCACAGTGATCTTCGACATAGAGCCAGTCTCGAATATTTGATCCATCTCCGTAGAGTGGCACTTTCTCATCATTTTTTATCTTTGAGATAAAGAGAGGGATCAGTGAGATGAGATTCTGGTGAGCTCCGTAGTTATTGGAGCATCGCGTGATCGTATAGTCGATACCAAATGTTCGACCATATGCCTGCACGAGCATATCACCTCCAGCCTTGGATGCTGAATATGGAGATGATGGCTCGAGATGCGTCTGTTCGGTGAAATATCCTGATTCGGGGATATCCCCATACACCTCATCCGTCGATATATAGTGAAATCTCTCAAGGCCAAATTCCCTCTGGAGATCGAGGAGATTTTGAGTACCAAGAACATTCACCTCTGTAAAAAGTCGAGGATTCCGGATCGAATTATCGACGTGTGACTCTGCCGCAAAATGAATAATATCGGTCGGTGTATATTTCTCGTAGAGACTACGAAGTGCATCGATATTTCTGATGTCAACTTGTTCAAATGAGTAATTCGAAGCATTCCTCACTTCTTTCGATATTTTTTCAATATCTCCTGCGTACGTGAGTGCATCGAGATTTATGAAGTGGATCTCAGGATGAAGTATTACGTATTTCGAGAGAAAGTTCGAGCCGATAAATCCAGCTCCTCCCGTCACGATAATTT
>JANOQA010000069.1:0-11560 GCA_031422145.1 bacterium
GCAAACGTTGACAACTGTGTGTTTTAGTAGGTCGATAACCATAAAAAAGAGTGTAATAATATATACACTCTCATTATGTCTTCATTCCCTCTGTCAAGGGAAAATTGAAGATTATTTTGGAAAATTCTGGGGGGATTTTAGAACCTTAGTAAGACCAGTAAATCACTTCTGGAAGATCCGAAGTACAGTTTCCTAAATAATGAAAACTACAAGGAACTTCGAGAGATGTACGGTTGAAAAATCACAGAGGCAGATCTCCTCTGAGAGTGAATCAACGGGATAATCCTTCGCCATCCAAGTGATCCAGAAAAAGTTGTTAAGCTTGCAAAAGAATCTAAGAATGGGGAGCATATAGATTCCCTTGAGACCGAGTTTAAGAATCATACAGCCTTTTCCCAAGTACTGAAAGAACTCAAAAAAGAATTTAAAGGAAAGCCCGAAGAAAAATATTTGGAGAACTTTAAAATCCCCGAGGTAAAGAGGTTCCAAGAGAAGAAGTGAATATACGAGATGGACAGGATAGATGGACAAAACCTGAGATCAAAATTCTATCTGGAATACTATCAGAAAGAATTATCTGATTTGCCGAAAAATCTCCTCAATAACCTCAATGACAATCAGATCACTTCGTTGTTGAAAGAAAGGAATTTGCGTGAGTTGCCTAAAAATAGTAGCGAGGTGGATAAGTTCTATGAAACCCTCCAATGAAGAGAACTTGCTGGTGCTTGAGATAAATTCTTTGATCACCGTTACTGGCCAACATATTGATGAATACTGAAGCCAGTATTAGGACTTTTCCAGAAAAAGTGATATTATCACAACGATGAACATCTCTGAAATTTCATGGAATGAAAGGATGGGTCTACCTATATGATAGATTTCGGCAGAAGTAGGATTCCGAAAGATAAAACACTAAATTAGGCATATGAAGATCGAATGTAACTACATAGAAGGGCAGAAAACCTATACATTAGAGGGTCTTTGAACGATCTATGATGTCAAAGAATGAGTTCCGTACAATGCGCTCACCAATATGGCAGATCACCTTTTAGAATGAGGCATTTTGAATGAGTTTGATGCAGATAAAAAAGTCTCAAATGAACTCTACGGTAAGGAATACTTCCTGTTAGAGTACACTGATCAGGCTAAAAGAGATGCCGACAAAGCCCTCTTTGACAAGAAATTCAAAAGGACTGCCTTTACCTCAGAACTATACGAAAATCGTAGACAGATCGGAGAACCTACCTGAATTTTTGAGTTCAACTGAAAATTTTACACAGTTCTCTATGTCGACAATCTCCTAACAGAAGAGATAGATGCCGTAAAGTGAGTCTATAAGTGAGTAATTTTGAGTCCACAAGTTTACTTCGAATCGGACGCTGGAATAGAAATAGTGCAGCAGAGATTGGAGGGGGTGTTTCGGAATCCTTAGTGATTTCTTAAAAAAATCATTCGTTACAGATTTAGTTTACTTTATTTTCCTTGTTAGATGGTCGTTATTATTTTAGAACTTATCATGAAATAAAAAATACTTTTACTATGTGGTAGATGATATATAATCAACAAGATTTTTTACACATAGCAATTATGTCAGATAAGTTATTAGAAATTGTATTAAAATTTCTTCCGTTTATTATTCCTGTTCTGAAAAGTCTTACTCAAAAGAAAAAATTATATGAACTAAATATTCTTTTTATTGATGACGAGCACGAAGATCTTGCTATAATAAAAACTTTACGAGATAATAAAGAATTCTGAACAGTTAGTTCAATTTGAGATCTAGATAATCTAGAGAATCTTTATTTAAAAGAAGCAGATATTATCTTCTTAGATACTTTGTGAATATGAGGAAAGATGTGAGTAAAAAACTGAACCTTACTAGTTACAAGTATTAAAAATAAGTATCCAAAAAAATTGGTCACTATATATAGTTCAAAACCTTTATCTAAAGATACACACTTGATGGTTTGAGTTTCTCAGATTCCGAAAAATTCATCTTACGATATTTTCAGATCTCATATACAAACTGTATGGCAAGAAAAAAAATAACACATCTTTACAGTAAAAAAATCCCTAAGAATAGGATTAGTGAGTCTGCAGATATATCTGACGTGAAACATGATCTAGAGAATCAAATCATAAAGATTCATCAAGAGTTAGAAAATCTCAGATTAAAAGTTCATCTTCCAGATAAATCACTGACTGATGTATATAGAGAACTTTGTGGAACTCATCCGTATGAAATTTCAAAAAGCCTTACATTTATTGATAGATTAGTCTATCAGATGTTTTGTGAAATGGCATGTATAACTATTCTTGATTGAAAAGATGATAAAATTGAGAGTTTGAAGATAAAAAATAAAACAATTCTACATAAAATTTTATTGAGGATACTTCGTCTTTATGAAAATGAAATGAACGATGTAGATATTCGGTATGAATTAAGTGATTCTATTTCTAAGTGGGATATAAGCGAGTATGTATTTTCTGGTATCATTCTAAAAATCGTACAAAACTGCAGTAAATACTGTAAACCCTGATCAAAACTAAAGATTCAAATTACAGAAAACCAAATTATATTTGAAATGGAAAGTTTGAAGATTGAGTATTCTGAGAGACAAAAGATATTTGAAAATAATTTTTCCTGACGTAATGCTAAAAAATTATGAAAATGATGAACTGGAAAATGATTATATCATGCTAAAAGGTTAGCGGATTTTCATGAATTAAATCTACGAGTAGAGACTGGAGATGACAAGACGGAGCATGAATGAAATCGCTATGCAGTTAATAAATTTATACTTGAATTACGATCTTAGTAGATAAATTTCCCTCCCCACCTCCTCCATACCCCCGGCTCTGTATTAGGATTTCCCCAGAGAGTCCTATCCGGACTCAGACCATAGCTTTCTGTATATTGAGTTGTCTCTCTAGAAATCTCTCCCCAAGATATACGCTCCTCGGGAGATCGGAGATCTGGAGGAGTCACACAGATACTCCCGATTCTCCCCACCTCCCTAAAAAACTCTTTTCGCTCCTCTCACCCAGTCGGAAGTACCAGCGTCCGAAACTCGGTAGCTACGAGCGTTTCTCCGAGGAGCTCATCTCTTGGTCGCTCTCGCATACCAGCTACCCCTCGTCTGGCCCAGCCAGCATTGTACCGATCGTCGAGCGGGTGAAATCCACGCAGTATCCGATCTCATGAGACTCCCGATATCCGCTCGAGATACGAGAGAAATAATCCACTCTCAAAGCTCGGACGAAGGCCTCCGATCGTGATGTGAAGTGAGTGAGCTCGGTCATGAGGGAGGAGTCCTGCGAGATAGAGGATATCGAGGAGTCCGATGAGGTATTCGACATGACGAAAGGGGGGGATCGCAAATTCCCAGTAGGCGTCTTCTCACCGAGGGATACCGAGAGATTGCGTGATCTCGAGTTTTTGACGGATTTCCGCCTCTTCTTTTTCACACTCCTTTGAAAAGAGTGTCTTTTGTAGCTCCGTAAATCCTTCGTATCCTCCTCGTATTTGAGGACCGTTAGTCTTTCCAAACCATTTTTCTTTGAGTTCTGGAAAATACGAACTCCAGAGTATTTCGATCTCGATGCCTATCGTGAAGTGACTCGATACGGGAGTAAGTCATTTCTGGAGATCTATATAAAAATCAGGGGAAAGATCGAGTCCGAGACCCGAGGCAAGCTTCTCTAAAAATAAAATCGGATGATCGAGAGAGTTCATATTAAATACTTCATTTTCTTCTCAGATAGAAGAGGATCCCACAAAGCATGACTACAAGTCCGATGATCGAGCTAAATACTACTCCATCATGAAAGGGAACATGCTCGATATTCATCCCATAAAAACTCGTGATGAGAGTCAGAGGCAGCATAAAGGCTGAAAATACGGTGAGGTATTTGATCGTGGAGTTGGTCTCGAGGTCAAAGAGGGTCTTGAGGGTTGACTCCATCGACTCGATATTTTCGTGCAGGAGCTCGATCTCGGAGGCGATCTTTTGGATCTTGTCATCGAGGTTTTCAAAATACACCTCGAGACTCTCGCCAAACATATTTTTCATACGAAGCTCGATGATCTTGATGGCTGCGATCTGAGGCTTGACCATATGTTTGAGGGTGATGATATTTCTCTTTTTGATCATCATGCCCTGGATGAGATTTTTCCCACCACGAGAGCCTGTACTAAAGAGTCATTTTTCCATCACTCGCAGATCGCGCCCAAAACGATCAAGAGTCCGAAATACCTTATCGATCATCTGGTCGATGATCTCATAGAGGAGTTCTCCACTCGAGGGAGGTCCTACCTGCTCAAACTTATCATGAATACGATCCATGGTCTGGCTCTGGTAGTATCGGACCGTGATGAGATAGTCTTTGGAGAGAAATATATTGAATTCATTGGTGAGGTATCGCTGCGTACGAGTATCGTATTTTGGAAAATGAAGCACGATAAATACATAGCCAGGATACGTATCTATGCGGGCGGTTTGATCTTCTTCGAGGATGGCTTCTCGATCGAGCTCGTGAAATCCATATTCTTTTATGATAGCGTCTACCACCTCAGCGGTAGGGTTGACGACATCGACCCATTTAAAGGTCTCAAATTTGATGATCTTTTCGAGCATGGATTTAGAGGTGAGGGGACACCCGATCGGGAGTATTGTAAAATTCGTCGTCTTCATCTTCGGTATAGTCGTCATCTATATCTGGCACGGTATCTTCGACTCCTACTCCCGATATCGGAGCGGTCCCAGCAAAATACTCGAGTACCGGAAATAAATGAGAGAGAAGCTTGTTTCGATCTGATGGATCAGAATCTTTTCCTGTGATGACGAGTACGGGAGCGAGATCACCGAGGAGGTCGATCTTTTGAGACTCGAGTAGGAGTGGGTAGAGATACTGATCGGTACAGTCAGCCGAGTAGGCGAAGTCTATCTGCTCTCGATCGTGCTCCACGAGCGGGGATGACTTGGTCACGGAGATACCCCCGAGAGATACCCCAAATACCTGAAAATCCATATCTGCCTGTCGTTCGTAGGTTTCGAGGAAAATGGCCTCTTTCAGCATGCTATCACGAGTAGTTTTATCAAATTCGATCATTGCTACCTGATCATCATAGGGGAGAAATACATTGGGGAGTATGATATCACCGAGCTCATGCTCTCCGGAGATGATGTCGGCTTCTTCGAGGATCCATATACTCCCGAGCTGTCATTTTCGGAGGGTCACGAGTATATCAGGAGTCAAAATCTCTGAGAAGTAGAGCGTCACACTCGCACTCGTATAGAGTGACTCAGAGACAAACGAAAGCTCGTATCGTGTGATAGCAAGATCTCGAATGAGTGGATTGGACGTGGCAAGAAAGGTCGACATTTGCAGGAAAGGTAACGAGGCGTATTATACGAGAAGCTTTTTATTGTACACCCCAATGTCTGAGATTCTTGCTCTTTCGAGGGAGGCGATCTTCCTCCTTGTATTCAGTAGTATAATCTTTGGAGGAGTAATATTTTTTGTAGCACGACGACTGAGATACCTCGATATCCGAGAGGCCCGCACCGATGCGACGACTCGGTCACGTGCAGTAATACTCGGCGAAGTATATGAAAAGATCGCTCCGCTCATCGAGGGATTTCCGTATCAGCCGAAAGATATGGTCTTTGTCGGAAAGGGGATTGATTACGTCATATTTGATGGACTTTCTGAGGGGAAACTTCGAGAGATCGTATTTCTCGAGCTCAAAACCGGGAAGAGTGCCTTAAATAAAAATGAACGAGAGATCGAAGCGACCGTACGAGCCAAGCGAGTGAGATATGAATGTTTACGGATTGACAAAATGACTCAGTAAACACATAGTGTGTATATGAATATATTTAAGTTTTTTCAAAAGCCAAATACTCCATTGATACAATCTCTTCCAGAAGATATAGAAAGTATCCTCCCGGAGGATTTTCCAAAAGTAGGAGATATATATGAGATAGTAGGGTCACGAGTTCGTTATCGACTCGATTCTATCTTTTGTGTATATAATCTACCATTACCGACTCAAAAAAGTCTTTCGCATAGAAATCTTTCACTTACTCGTATAAGTATGACTCGAGTAGATGAAATACTCGACATGTCTCCAAGACAAAATCATAGATACAGCCTCAAGAAATCTATGCAGTATAGAGCATTTCGGAGCAATCTCCAGCGAACTATCCTAATAAATACTTAGTACTATACCGTACTCTTTCGAAAACAGTATTTACACTCGATCGATCCGTTGTACATCTTTCTCTGATCGAGACGGGCCCTTTTAGACGATCCGATGAACTCTGCCTGACTCGTGATCACTCCACCAGAAAGAGGAGAATTTTTACCAAAGAGCTCGAGAAGGGTCCGATGAATGCCTTCGACATCTCCGTCGTCGAGACGCTCTCCGTACGGAGGATTCGTGATGAGGGTCTGGATACCTTGGAGACACGGGGCGGCGAGGTAGGTCGGACAGGCTTCGATACTCCATACGATATCATCAGCGACACCCGCAGCGAGACTGTTGGCTCGAGCTATATCTATCATAGTAGGATTCTCATCTGATCCATGGATCGTGTATCCTCCCGAGGGAAATATCTTTTTACGAGCAGCCGTCCGCTCTACGGTGATGAGCTCTCGCTCGATCCAGTCCCAGTACTCAAAGGCAAAGTTGCGGGTGAGTCCGGGAGCGATATTTCGAGCGATCATAGCTGCCTCGATAGGAATAGTCCCCGATCCAGCACAAGGATCAAGAAGTCCATCTTTGTACCTCCAGTTGGAGAGGTAGACCATCGCTGCAGCGAGGGTTTCTTTGAGTGGGGCATCCCCGGTCTCGGTACGGTAGCCTCTTTTATGAAGTGGAGGACCTGAGGTATCGAGGAGGACGAGAGCTGTATCAGCGAGGATACGTACGAGGACTCGAAAGTCCGGGAGTCGATCTACCTCGGGGAGGATCTCTCATTTTTTGAGGACGAGTGACTCTACGATCGCTTTTTTGACGATCCGCTGTACGGCTGGCTCACTCGTGAGCGTAGATCTCACGAGGACGGTATCGACCTGTATCGGAAAGTCTCGTGGACGAAGAGGCTTCCATTTGATGGCTCGTACTACGTCAAAGAGTGCGTCAAAGTCGGTAGCTTTTCCTTCTCCGAGCTCGATATAGACTCGGTTGGCACACCGGAGCCATATGTTGGCTCGGATCATCCCAGCGATATCAGTCTCGATCCGCACCGCACGGTCTTCGACACCTCGGATAGTAAATTTGAGTCGTTCGCACTCTCGTTTGACGAGGGATTCGAGACCGGGGGCGGTGGTGATGAGGAGGTTCATATTAAGAGCGATAAGAGTGAGATCGATGGAGGACTCGATACACCAAGATGGTGTGATTTTCGATCGAGTAGTCAAATAAAAGTCGGTAGCTTCCTATGCGAAGCCGGTAGTCTGCGGTAGGAAAATTTATGAGTCTTTTTGCTTTTGCATAAGGGAGTCATTGGGTTGCAAAGTCTTCGAGCGTAGAGAGAATCTGGAGACGCTCAGTATGAGGAATCTTTTCCAGGTCTTTTGCAAAGAGTCGAGGATCTACGATGGTAATACTACATTTCATAGGTCTTTCTAAATAGATCGAGAGAAATAGCAGTATTTGCTGATCCAGCTCTCTGAGACTCTATAAGACTACGAGTGACTGGATCAAAATATTCCCAAAGTTCCTCTTGGAGATCTTGGAGGGCTCCGCTTTTTTCGAGAGCCTCGGTCATCTCCGAAGAAATGATCATACCTATAGGCTCATTGTTTGATATAACGGTTGAAAATGGATGTCGAGAAAATTCTTTTTTCCCATTTCGTACGAGATTTGTAATACTAGTAAGTTGCATATTTATATGTTTATAAGCATATTATATACAAATCTTAAGAGAATAGAAGTTATTTAGTTTTAGAGAGTCGATGACAGATATACGATAGTATGCCGATCGAGAGAAATACCACCAGTGCCATAAAGGGGATCGTGATAAATCCAAACGTAAGTACTCCCTCATGCTCAGTACAGGCGGGGAGGAGTCCACCCGTCGCACAGGCGAGGATGACATCTTCTCCGAGTACCCAAGCCCGAAAGTGGTAGTAGTAGTGATATCCAGCAAAAAATGTCCCAAATGCAGCAAGTATACCGATGATGAGATGATTAGTCCTGACTTTTTTCCAGAGAGAGACGAGTACGACGACATCGATCGGAAACATAAAAATCCTCTGCCACCAACAAAGCTCACATACTCGTAGCTCATAGTAGAGCTGATAGACCATGACGGCTATCGTCGAGGCGATCGAGAGAAATCCAATACATTTGAGGAAAAAGAAATACCCAAGTTTTTCTACCCTTTTTTGAAACCCTCGGTGAAAACTATACCCAAGCAGGAGTCAGAGAGATATGAGAAATACACCAAGTACGCCAATCGAAAGTACGAGTGAGTACGGAGCCATAGGTGTCATAAGAGAGATCGTAATAGGCTAAACTTCGAGTTTCGGTGCGTAGTCGGTGAGATAGCGAGCTTCACATTCTTCGATAATTTTTACAGCTTCAATTGCATCGTAAAATCCGTTTACCTTGCAAGTTCCAGGTTTTTTGAGATCTTTGTAGTGTTCCCAATAGTACTGAGTTTCTTTTACCCAGTGAGCTCCGAGCTGCTCATAGCTCGTGATATGGTCCATTCGTTTGTCATCGGCGAGTACGGCGATGACTTTATCATCTACTTCTCCTCCGTCATCAAATTTCATGATCCCGATGATACGAGCCTCGACGAGACATCCAGGATGAAGAGGTTCAGTAACTCCAACTATTTCTATATCAAGAGGATCTCCATCTTCGTCCCAGGTACGAGGGATAGCTCCATAGGCGAATGGATAGGCAAGTGATGAATATCCGACTCGGTCGAGCTTGAGTTGACCCGACTCGGTGATGATCTCGTATTTATTGATCGTCATAGAGTTGAGCTCAATGATCGAGTTAAGTCGAAGCTTATCTTTGTCTGCAAAAGCAGGGAGTATATGGAGCAGATTGAGCATATATTTGCTCGGAGGGTGGTCGATATTGGCCATAGTAGAATACTAAAAAATACCGATAGAGTATATGAAAAAGGGACGTATCTTCAAACAAATCCTTCCAAGCTCGGAGTTACGGGGTTATTTGTCCCGTAGAAGTACTGGTTTGCCCGGTATAAGCACCACCACCTTGTACTCCAGAGCCATTGGTTTGCCCGGTAGAAGTACTGGTTTGCCCTGAAAAGGTACCATCTGGCCTAGGGGAGAGAGATTGGCGTAATTTCAATGAAAATTTACTGGATACGTCAATCGTAGAGTCTGAAGTGGTCTGAGGAATGATTTCTTGGTTGTATTCTTGGGTAATACCGAGCGAGAGAGAGGGAGCTCCTTTTTTCACAGAAAGTACGCCAGTCTCCGTGGATCCTCCTCCTATGATAGTGAGAGGAAGACTCGCCGTAGTCCTACGAAGAGCTATGGATCCCTCGACGAGTGTGATATCAGCTCGACCGAGTACGGTATTATTTATACGAAAAATAGTTCCACGTATAGCAGCGACAGATCCACTGGTCTCGATCTCAAATTCACTCGTATTTCCATCTTTCGATCGGAGAGTCGGAGCGGCGATCCAAGCTTCTCCACCCGTAAGAAGAAGCTGTACCGTCGTCAGTAAACCACCGGTATCTTTGTAGGAAAGATTTTTAAAGTCGAGTACCGAAGACTGGCTCGGATGTCCGAGGACGATCTGACTCCCATCGCTGAGTTTTATAAAAGCTTCCCCTCCAGCGGGTACCGTGAGAATATCCCCACTCGTAAAGCTCGCCGTGAGCGGCTTGACGGGAGTACGAGTCAGGGTCCCAGAGCTCGAGATGATCTGACCGATGAGCTCTTTCGCAAAAGGATTGTAGGGGAGGGTGGTAGATCCCTTGTCTATGACAAAGTCGGTAGAGTTGTATCACTGGATGAGTCCCGGAGTGGATCCAGAGCCGGTCAATCCAGTAACGTAGGCAGTATAGGTGCCTTTATCAGATATAACTCCCGCAATCTGGTAGGTCTCACTCGCCCCAAAGGTCTTGCCGTATCCGTAGTATCCTCCAGTACGTGGATCTCTCGGAAAGTCAGCACTCACTCCAGTCAGTAGATCATCGGAGAGGATACTAGATACTCCATAGGATCCTACTTGAGTATGACTATACGAGCCATCGAGTGTGTAGTAGCTCCTATTGCCCGTAGGAGCTGGAAGGTTACCTTTCTGAGTACCCTGTGTTCGTAGGGTCGTAGTGAGGAGCTGGATATCTCCGAGGACTCGAGCATTTCGAGAAGACTCGGTATATCACTGATAGGCTAGAAATCCAAGTACGGATACGATTCAGAGGATAGATACGATGACGATGAGCTCAACGAGAGTAAAGCCCCGAGATGAATGAAAACGCATGGTAGATAAGGTGAACCCTGAGTATAGACTATATTTTAAAGAATGAAATATTTTATACAGGAGTATTGGTCGAGTCTGGTAGATCGAATACTTTTTATTTTTCACTGAGTTTCCCCTATAAACTCCATATCACCACTAAAATACTATTTGACAAATACTAAAAAAAGCTAGTATTCAAAGAGAATATATTTCTTATCATATTGTATATGACTCGCTCTCCACAAAGTACTCCTCTCGAAGCTCCAACATCTCCTACTCGACGAGGATTCCTCAATGGTATGACCGCTCTTGGAGTCGCTCAAGTCACCGCAGGTACGGCCGGTCTCGTATCTCTCGTAGCGTGTGGAGGAGGAGGATCTGAGGTAGTAGCTCCCGCGGTAAACCGAGCTCCCGTAGCCAATAATTTTAGTCTCCCGATGAATATCGGATCTCAACCTCGAAGCGTCAACTGGAAAAATCTTTCCTTCGTGAGTGATCCGGATGGAAATACCCTCGTAGCTACGGTGAGTCATAATGGAACATCGGGAAATTTCTCCGTAGTAGGAGATATGCTCACCTATACCCCCAACTCAAATACGACCGCTCTCACGGATAGTGGTCGACTCGGTATTGCTGATGGAAAAGGAGGGAGTACGGAGATCAGTGTCGGAGTAAATGGAGTCGATACCATGGGGGCGAGTTTAGTAAGTGAAGTATTCGCTAATATTTCAGGAGGACCAGCAATACCTGGAACAAACTTTGGAAGCACATTTGATACTACTCTTATGCTTAATGAACCAGTAACTTCGGTACAATGAAGTATTTCTCTTATTGGTATTCCAAACGTACCCTATACAGATATTACCTTTAGTATCGTAAGTATAGGTTGAGTGAATGCGGTGCTTCGAGTTGATACATCAAACGTTTCGAATCTAAGACAGATAAATGGGCGTTATCAAGTTAGTTATCAAGTGACTGATATTCATGGAAATACTTCCCAAATTACTGGAGGAACGATTCGTATTTTTTAGTTTGAAATCTCATATCTTAACAAATAACTCTAGTGATACTAAAATCCCCCCAGAATTTCCAATC
>JANOQA010000070.1:0-2375 GCA_031422145.1 bacterium
CCGGCTATCAAGACCAGGAGGGTAATATACCACCGAGAAATAGAAGACATCCGAGTGTAGTACCAAGTCAGATACCCTACTGCAAAGATCAGACAGGAGAGCGAGAGAGTCATGAGTATACCAAGGACGATACTGATCGCTCCAGCTATCCCCCATCGGAGACGTACGGTTGTAGGTAAGAGGAGGAGGAGAAATCCAGCCAGGAGGTTGGGGTTTCAAAAGGTAGAAAATACCCTCCCAGCCTCAAATGAAGTAGCATACTCGATCGGATCATATCCAAGCCACTGTACCAGGGTATATGTAGCTACTCCACCCATAGCGAGTCATATAGACCAGAGCGGTATCCGACTCTTTGGACGGATCGCTCACGTTACTCGCAAAGCCAGGTACAGATAGACGAGAAAGAGTGTCCCCATATAAAACCCTGGATCTCAAAAGATAATACGTTCCATAGATCCCGATCCGCCCATCTGAATGAGTGTAATAGCCGATACACCGAGGAGAGCGAGTGTATCCAGTCGCCCTAGACGAATCCTACGAGAAAGAAGTCCTCCTACATACAAGATACCAAACCCTCCCAGAAAAATTACTCTTTTTACTCCCTCAAATCCGTACCACGACTCTGGAAGTGCTGGACCTCAGAAAAGTACTCCTATATGAGAAAATCCTACGATCCCGAGAAACACTATACTACCCCAAACGATCTCATAGAGAGGAGATGGAGTCTTTGTGATATTTTGTAAAAATAAAGTAATCGCCATCTACTCGAGGCGAAGTACGAGACCCGGTACGTCTCGCATAGCTCTACATACCAGTGAAAAAAAGAGGGGCTGTGTCGCATCTTGTCCAAAATCTATCCTTGATTTATGGCTCGAAAGCCAGATGATTTCTATCTCATCGTCGAGATCCAGGAGACTATCATGCAGAGCATCGAGATTTCGTCCAAAGTAGTCTGGAAAGGAAAATACCTGAGATACCTCGGTATAGAAAGTTTCTACTCCATTAAATCGAGTACCATCAAGTATATAGGATTTCATGCGAAAATTATATGGGAGTTATCCCTCCTGTAAATACAAAACACTCCCCTTTTTTTCTCTGACTCAAAATATAGAGTTTAGATATCTCTCGGAGCACAGGTTTTTGAAGGCAAAGGTCGGAGATCTGGATCGTAGTTGATCTCGATAGGCTCTCCTGCAAATCGAGCATCTTTTTGAGAAAATACATCTTTCACTGCCAGTATACGAGCTCCTATCTCTCGGATATACACTCTCGGAGCCGTCCAAAATGAAATAGACACATCTCAAAATGCTTGAGCCTCTATATCATTTGCTCGAGCAAGATAGAGGGCTCTCTCGGCATGAAATGGCTGTGATATGATCGTAAAAGTAGAGAGTTGAAATACATCCCTCGCTCGCAAAACAGAGTCGAGCGTACGCACTCCTGCGTAGTCGAGATACATTCGTTCCGCGGGGATCCCGAGTCAGAGGAGGGACTTTTGCATCTCTATCGGCTCATTGTAGGATTTGGAGGTATTGTCTCCAGAGAGGAGGAGGCAGTCTATCTTGCGAGCCTTGTAGAGCTCGGCAGCCATACGTATACGTTCGGTATAAAAGATATTTTCTCCTCCTTCGAGATATCGAGAGGTTCCGAGTACGAGTCCTACGGATGTATAGGGCAATGTGTTGATATCTTCGTAGATATGTCAGGTATACCGCAGCGAGACTACACTACTCGAGAAAATAATCCCGGATACAAGTACCCCCAATACTCCCCCACCCCAGAAAAATAATTTTCTTTTGATAGAGAGAGGAGATATGGAAAGAGGTAACTTTTTAACCACGTTTACGAGGGAGAGGAGTGGAACGAAATGTATGCCAAACGAACCGAAAAGGAGTTTTTATGATCTTTAAAAATCGACTCGTCCAATGATGTTTCACCATGAAGGCCTCGTAGTAGAGTCCTTTGATCACAAAGAGAGTGAGGATCGTACAAGCCGTGAGTCCAAATATGATCGTAAATCCAAGTCCCGCCCAAAACGGATCACGGAGAGCGAGAGGGAGTATACCAAGACAGGTCGTGAGGGTCGTAAGGATCATTGGCTCGAGACGACTGGATCCTGCTTCGACGAGAGCGGTAAATCCATCCATTCCTTTACGCAAGTTGATATTGATAGCATCGATCAGGATGATCCCATGATTGACCGCGATACCGGTAAAAGCGATAAATCCTATTCCAAACGGCATGGAGAGTTTGTTGCCGGTGAGGAGGAGTCCGAGAAATACAAACGGAAGAGACATGAGTACCGAATAGAGGACTATGACCGGCTGCTTATAGCTATTGAACTGGAGGGTGAGGATCGCAAATATAGCGAGGAC
>JANOQA010000071.1:0-12022 GCA_031422145.1 bacterium
GAGGAAAGATCGCCAACTATGAGGCCAGTGTCTCAGGAGGTGGATATTTTGTAGGATCAAAAACTACGAAAGAAACGAAAAATAGCGTCGATGGTACGACTACCTTTGAAGTATCGAGTAATAACGGAAATGAAACACAGAAGATTACTATACGATCCAGCACTCGAGAAACGAGCCTCGAGGTAAAAAGTATCGATCAGGCCAAAATCTCCGTCAGCGTCTCGGATGCACAAAGTATCATAGCCGGAGGGACTCCTCGCAAGGTGGAGTTAAAGATAGTTGATCGTGACGGCCAGATCATCGAAGGATTTTCTGGAGTTGCCTCTCTTGATTTTCCAAAAAACTCAGGAGTCATATCTCCCGCCTTTGTAAGTCTCAAGGGGGGTATTTCTCTCACTCCTATTTCTCTCACTCCGAAATACGTCGCAGGAAAAGATCAGAAAATAGATGTACAAATCCCGGGTATCTCAGAAATTTCTGGAAATACTATTACGATCCTCCCAGACGCTCCGATGCGGGTGGGTATTTCATCTGAAAAATCTTCTCTCGAAGCTAATACTCAGGTTTCTACTCCACTCACGGCTCGACTCTTTGATCGATATGGAAATCTCGCCTACAATCATCCACCGAGTGAAGCGACATTTTTTCTATCAGAAAATTCTAAAAAATATGCTCGTCTCAGTCCAGAGAAATCTACATTCCAAGACGGAGTAGCTACGAGTAATCTCACTCCTACCAAAAATCCTGGGACGATTTACTATGCTGTCACCGTAAGTACGGGACTCGAAGGAAATAGCTTCACTATAAAAGATAAATCCGGTGCCTCCGTCGTGATACGAGGAGTCAGTACCAATATGTCCGTACTCGAGTCATTTTATCTCTGGAATAAATCTAAGCTCGAAAAGACCAACTATAATGCTCTCCATACAACTCTTCTCGGGGCTGATTATGGAAATATTACATCTCAAGACTATCTCGCTGGAGAAATACTCTTTGCTCCTGAGAGTCGATCTCTTTCGGTCACGACACTCCTCAATGATACTACCAAAAGATCTGAGGTATTCGCCCTCACTCCTGGAGGAAAGTTGACCCAAACTACGGGTGGATCCCTCGCTCGACTCGATATCCAAGATGCCGGGGATCATTCGATCGTCTCGGTCTACGACCCACTCGTACGAGAAAATATAGGAAAACTTCATCTCTCTCTCGCAGCAGACACTCCCCTCTACGCCTGTGAAAATGGATCTTCGATCGATAGCTGTAATATAGAAGGCTCAGACAAATACATCCTCCTCCAAGGAGTCGGAGCCGCAAAAGTCACGAAAGGACGATCTCTCGGCCTCTCTATGGACAACGTAGGAGTATTTGAGATAGATCCTCGCTGAGTGATTAAAAAGTATCCCAGTATCACCCTCGAGATCGATACAAAACAATCCAAGAATCTCCTCGGTATTCGGATCAAGGCAAATAATACTCCCATCGGATATCTCGCCCTCAAATGGAACGCCAATCAAATCGTTCGTACCGATGGAAAGGGTGTATCCGCCGCTCTCGCAAATAATCCACGTACCCTCGTCTATGAGACTATATCCTCTCGATACGCTACTCGAGAGAGCTCGATCGGAAATTCTTCGTACGGAGCTCGAGGGATGATCCTGTATGACGCACGATCTGTGTCTACTCAAGTAGATCGAAATATGGTCGGTGGAGCTACAAAACGTGGACTAGAAGAATATACAACTACACAGGGGATTGGCTTTGGTGAAGGAAATTCAGGCCTCCTCGAATTTGCCTCTGGAGCTCCTATCGGAAGTGCCCAGATGGGATATGCTACGTACTCTATGATCCAGCTCGGAGATCCCGTCGTATCTCTCTCCAAGATACAAAACACTTCATCAAATTTTGACAGGACTCTCGGAGTAAAAATAGCAGGTGGACCCGGGAGTCGTATCGAGTCCTACCATAAATTCGACTACAATAAAGATGGTCAGGAGGATATCATCGTATTTTACGATGATGGGAAAGCTGAGCTTCTCCAAAATTTCAACGGTACCTATCGTAATCTCGGCTACGTCGTATACGTCATCGATGCCGGAAAAGAAAGAAAAGCGGTCGGAGATTTTCGAGGAGATGGATACTCAGATATCGTCATGACTGATACCAAGGGTCGACTCATCCTCCTGGACAACCAATCTGGGAAGTTTGTCCGGATCCCCGTACGTATAAATAATCTCGACGGTACCGAAGGATCTATAAAATGAGCCATCATGCAGCTCGAAGTCTTTGATATGGATAAAGACGGGAAAAGTGATCTCGTCCTCTCGGACGATAGTGGAGAGCTTGCTATCTACTACGGAGGATCCGACAGCTCTGGTACGCTCTTTACCAAAAAAGTTCTCGCGAGCGATCTCGCTCTCAATCTCTCAGATAAGCCAAATTCAGAAGGAGGAGCTATTCGATGGAACGGTATTCCTGAACTCCAAAATATCACCCAAGCTGACTACGCCCAAGAAGCAGCTCTCGGACCAGCAGCTTCGGATGCTCTCACGGCTGCAGACCAAGCTCGTATACTCAATGCAAAGCTCTACTATCAGGAGAAAACTTCTCGTACTGTTTGATCGCCGACAGAAGCGAGAGCGACTCGTCTCTCAGCAGCAGTCGGAGATGATCCCGCAAATCCAGGAAATCCAAATACCGCCCTCACCAGTCTGATCCAATCTGGTATTACTACTACTACTCAACTCGGAGCAAATGGGTCAGTCAATACAGCCGCTCTCGATCAAGCTACGATCGACGAATATAAAACCTATCTTCGATCCGAGTATGCCTATGGTAAAAATATTCGTGTGGCTAAAACCTACCGTGATATGAACGGGGGATCTCTCAAGGCCGGGGACCGCATCGAGGTAAAAGTAGCTCTTTCTCATAGTGGAGCAAATACTCTATCAGATGTCACCTATCTCGATAGCAATCCTCGACAGGTATTTCAGCCAGGAGAAAATCGCAATTTTTCTCAGATAAATGGAGCAAAAACTCTTACTGGAGTTCTCTCCGACATCACGAGTGGTCCTTTTGATCTCCGATTTACCAATATATCCCTCCCCCCAAAAGAAACCGTGACCCTCACCTACGAGCTCAAGGCAAACCAAGTACGCTTTGGAAATTTTAAAGTAGGACTCCTCGCAACTGATGATGCCTACGGAGATGTTTCTATGAGTGCGAATGCGGTCTGTGGAGAAGCAGAAACTCTCTGGAAAACGATCGAACCATTCCCTCGTACCTATACAAAAATCCTCAAGGAAGCCCCAGAAAATGGCGATACTAAAAATGCTCTCGGTGGGAGATTTACCGACTTCAATCTCAACGGCCAATCTGACTATATCGATCTTCTATCTGGTACAGGAGATCAAGACTCTCTCGCATCAAGTCTCTGGGATCCAACACGATCTGGAGTACTCGTATTTCGAGAAACCGTAGGAACCGATGGGACTCTCAATAGTGGAAATATCGAGGTGGGTCGTATCGTAGCAAATCCTGAAGTTGGATTTGTCCAGAGAAATGCCGTATCTGGAGCTAAAGATACACCCCTACTCGCTCCAGCAGGTCTCGTAAATCCATCCGTGAGTACGACCGAGATACGAGCGGGAGATCCTACTATACCTGAGGGTACGAGATGTGGCGTAGGAAACGTCATCACCAAAGATCTCACTCTCGTAGGATGGAGCCAGATTTTCAATAAAAGTGACTGGTCAAACGCTACTGGAGAATTTACCCTCGCCGGTCGTGGTACGCAGACCACTCTCGCTCCAGAAGGAGTGTCTGGAGGAGATACTTCATGTGTCATAGGGATGTATCAAAAGTCTGATCCAAAATGGAGTGAGAGCGGAGCGGTCGGAAATGGATGGAAAATCCTGACAAAGTCTACCTTTGGTCACTATATGCTCGCCTCAGACATGAGCTCCCTTTCTAATACCAGTGGGATCCCTGATAACGAGTTTAATAGAAGTAGTGATCTCCTTTCTTTCTCTCCATCTGGATGACTCCAAGGAAGCGTAGACCTCTCTGGTATGTCAGAGTCTAATGTAGACGCTATAAATTCGAAAATTGATGATATAGTCAAGGGTCTTGGGTGTGGGTTTGGTGGGGGGAGTTGTCTCGCTCTGCCGATGAACTGGGCTCCCCTTGCTCCGGGAGGTGCCCCAGTTGTGTTTGGATATCCAGTAGGACCATTTACGGTCGATACAGGACAGCCCGTATTTAGCTCGATGAATTTTCGAAAAGTAGGGAAATACTGTGTCCCTATGCCCTATCCGGCAGCTTCTCAAGGGCCTGGATGTTTTAAAGATGGAGCCGGAGGAAGGCTCGGGAGCTGGTCACCTACCAATAATTTTCGACTCTTCATTACCCCGACGATCACTGGATCGATCGGAATGGCTGCTTGTTTTAAATGACCGGCGAAGATATTTGGAAATATACCTCCTAAGTGAGCTTCTCCGTATATCCCGGGAGGAAACTGTATCGTTGCCGCTCGACCACTTTCTGGGTGTAGTGACGATGGATCAGACGGAGCCTTTGAAGATCTCGGTACACTCGATGATGGTACATTTAATGCCGCATCATGTCGAGCAAAGAAAGGAAGTACTACTCTCACTGAGTCGGATCGTCAGATGATCGGATCGTACCTCGGTGGAAATACGAGTCTCGCCAGTAATATCAATCAAAATGCCGCTGGAAGAGGTACCTTTAAGCTCCCTTCCTCACCCCTTCTCACCCTCGGATGAGGAAGTGGTGGCAGCAACTACGAACTCAGTATAGATATTAATTCGATCAAAAACTTTGAGGTAGGAACTATCGAAAAAGTAAGTCACTCTCGTGTAAGTGCTTTCCCAGACTTTATCATGGACTGGGTCAATCGTCAGCTCGAAGAAGTAGCCAACAAACTCACGAGTCTCTCAACTCTCTATCTCATAATGCCGGATACCTCTGGAGTATTTGATGGCGGATGGGATGGATTTCCAGACAAACTCGAGCAGGCGTATGCGGGAGGAAAAAACTCAGGGGAAAAAGTAGCCGGAAGTGCCGAAGTAGGTCGAACGGTTTCTGGAGTCAAATCCGCCTACGAGTTTATGTCTCGACTCCCGATCCTCAAATTTGAAAAAACTACGATCGATATCAATCTCCCCCTCATCCCCGGAGAGGAAGAAGCCAGTAAGATAAAAACGGAGTTGAAGGGTACTATCGCTCAGTGGCAATGAGAAATAGCGAGTAAAAAAGAAGCCTACGGAAAACTCGGTACCGAGGGACTTGATCTCAGTGTAATAGTCCAGGCAGAAGGTCTCGTGGGTGATCTCCAAGCCAATCTCCAGACGATCGAAGACTACTCTCGATTTCCTGAAAAACTCGAAAAATATCTCACCTGGAAAGAGCGATACGCCAACCAAGTCCTCTGTAATATAAATGCCATCGAGCAAATGCTCGGAGGCTGGATCGAAAACAATAGTAAACGATTCAAGGCGTGGGCAGAAATGGACAAGCTTCTCAAAGAGATTCTTAAATCTTGGCAGCTGATCCCCGATCTCTTTACTCAGTACGAAGCGGAGTGTAGTGTCTGTCGAAATGAGCGAGCTGATGCAAAACAGTTCCAATTCAAACTCATTTCGGCGACGACTCCCTCGATCCCGATCATCAAATTCCCTAAGTGGCCGGATATCATCCTTGACCTTCATAACGTACGTCTCGGTCTCAAGATAGCTATGCCGGAACTTCGGTTCACCTACACTCCGATAGTACTTCCGAGTTTTCCAAAGCTCGCCCTCCCTAATATCCCCCGTATAGGTATCGGGGCAAGTCTCCCAAATATTCCACGCCTTCCAAGCCTCCCACCTCTTCCGGATCTTCCAGATATTCCTTCTCTCCCGACGATCACCCTTCCCGAGCTTCCCCCTCCTCCTACTATCCCAAAACTTTTTGGTGGGATCAAATTTACCCTCAATATCCTCAAGATCGTAAAAAAGATCATGTGTATCATGCGGAGCAATCCATTTATACCAGAGTGGAGAGCTGGGGATGCTATCGCTCAGATCACCGAACGACAAGGAAAACTTGGTCTCGATTTTATGAATATTGAATTCCCTCAATTTAATACAAGTTTTATCGATGCCATAAAAGTTACGACCTATGTAAATCTCGAGTTCCAGGTAGATTTTCTCCTCGAGATGGCACGATCTACCTTCGAGCCATTCAACGCTATAAGTGCTGATTTTAGCAATATTGCGGGAGATATTCCACAGGGAAACTTTGATTTTAAGGGTCTTACTCCAAGTGATATAAAAATAAATGTTACTCCTGGGACGAGTATGGAGAGTCACTCTCTGGTCAAAAATTATGCGAAACTTCTCGCTACGAGTCTCAAAAATACACTCGCTCAGTGAGCCCGAGAAGCTCGAGAAGAAGTAACTCTCTCTGAGATAAAAACTTCTCTAAGATCAGAATTAGTCGCTTGGCATCCCGTCATAGGATCTCCTGAATTTGCCGCAAAAGCAGCTCTCGAGGATGGTCTTTCTTATGATGGATCAGCAGAAGACGAGATGATCCAATCTCTCAAAGCAGAGCACACAGCAAAGTATCGTACCATTCGTGAAGCAATAGCCTCTGACATACGGGCTACCCAGTCAGCTCGAGCTCGACTGAAAGATCTTCAGAAATCTGTAAACTCTGAAAATATATTGATTAGCACAACGGAAACTATCATTGCAGAGTCCGTGACTCCAGATCTTGCTATCTACGAGAAAAATACCCAAGAAGCCTACACACGAATGACTCAAGAAGATATTTCAGAGAGTGAAGTATTTAAAGCAGGAGAGGCTCTGCGAGCTAAAGCCCTGACGTATTCAGCTCGTGCAGATGAAAATACTGTCCAGTATGCTGCGGAAGAGTCTACATCTCAAAGCCAGGGAGCCGGTGTTGCTGAGTTTACCTACCGAGGTATCTATACCGTTGATAATGGGCAACGAACTCGATTCTTTGACTATACCAATGAACTCGATGGTTCCGAGCGAGCCATACGTATCAATCGAATCAAATGAGGAAAAGAAGAATTTATCTACCGCGTCGGTAATCAGCTCTACCTCAAAGAACGAAGATCCAATGAACGTATTCCTCCTGTCACGGAGTCTATACCAACTCGGAGTATGGGGGATATACTAAGTAGTCAGAACACGCTCGTACCTACCGCTCCCAACTCTGTGAGAGAGGGGGCTATCGATACGGGGGAGATCAACTTTTCTTTTCGACCAGCCAGAAAAACTACCGACGAAATATTTCGCCTCGAGATGGTCGAATACATCGATCGCTATGCTCGATTTGCTCAGGGAGAAACCCAAAAATCTATCTCTCCAGCGACTCGTATTGCCTACACAGATCTCTTTGCCAATCTCCCCGGAGCAGAAAAAGAAAATCCAAAACCTGGCATTACTCTCTCAAAACAAAAAGCTATCTACTCGAATGGACGAGGAGAAGCAACTTTTACAGGACCGGAGACTCGTACCCTCCAAAAAGGAGAAACTCTTACTATCGGAGCCAACAAGAAAATCTATACGGACAGTGGAGGAAGTCGGATCATCTACCGTCCGCTCGAAGGAAGTACGAATACCTCGAGTGGTATCCTCGTCGTTGGAGCGAGTCGTGAGATAGAGTTTCGAGAGAGTATGCGTATCGAAGTACTCGATGGAGTCATGTTATTACCGGATGGACAGTCCACTACTCGAAGTATCAATCTCGCTTCTCTCAAAGGAACACCCGTACTCCTCGGAAGTAGAATTGATATAGCTCGAGATCAGAGTCGACTCGATATCGAATATCGAAATACAGCAAAGCTCGAGATCAATAGTGCCGCTCTCTATGAGGCCCTGACTCTCGGAGATATGAGCGATAGTTATCGAGTCAGTCTCGAACGAGAAAATGCTTGGTACTACGCTCGACTGGGTACGGTTGAGTCAACACCTACTCCTCGAGTCAATATCCGCCTCCTTTCTCCTCAAAAAGAAGCCGATATGGAAGGTCCAGCTCTTCGTCTCGAAAAAGGCCTTCGTGCTCCAGTATACCTAGAAGAGCGGATAGAGATGAAGGATTTTGTCGAGGACCGATCCGGAGTACGCGATATATATTTTGATACCGATCTTCAAAAAGATACCAATAACGACGGTATACGTAATAACGATCCCGACAGCACATCGGAGAATCTCTTCCTTCGATCCGGCTCTACTCCGACTGAATTCTTTGTACGAGCAATAAATCGTCCTCAGATCATCCCAATAAAGATCTGGGCTACTGATAGTAATGGCAATATCAGTAGTGCCGATAGTAAAATCACTATCTACGCTCCTATACCGGAAATAGGAGATATCCGAAGTGGAGTCGTACAGTGATCTATCAGTGAATCGAGAGCCGGAGAGCCGATAGATATAGTCCGCTATCGAAATGGGCAAATTACTCCCCTTTCCCAGACCGCTATGACTTCTACTGGAGGAGAATTTACTCTGACGGGAAGTACCGCAAGTGGCGTGAGTATCCTCCGATCCTCCGGAGCGGAGATCGCAAAAATAAACGAGTCTACCGGAGTAATCACGATCATCGGAATTGGAGTGACGAGTCGAGTACGACCGGCAGGAGAAAAAATCCCTCTCCAAATACAGCTCGTTGAATCAAATGGAAGCGTCCTATATTCACAGTCTTTCGCTCTCCCAAAGAGTACTCGCATAGTGGATACTCCGACAAATACTAGTGGTGCTTCAGAGCCTACTCTCCAGGTCACTCTTTCCTCGGGCTATACTCTCGTGAGAAATGCCTCGAATACTCCGACTCTTCCAAGCGGTGCCTATATCACTAGTATAGATAGGAAAGCTATAGGGGCTCTCGGGACAGATGGAAATATCTATCTTCTCTCCGAAAAATATACCCTCAGCTATAGGAGTGAAGGTGGAAAAGTCGTTATCGATATTCGTGATAGTAGCGGTATAGTAGCGTCGGTTATGTATTCTATTGCTTCTGAGTATGTGACGAAATAGTTTATTTTACTCTACTGTAGAGACGGTATCTATCGTTCTCCTCTTCGATGATATGGGACAAATCCTCTCTACTCATACCAAGGAGATGAAAGGGAAAGAATTTACTGAACTCCTCCCCTTTCTCAATACTGCCGTAGCGTCCATAGGATGGTCGTCTTTGGGGGAGATCTCTCATGTCTGTTGACCTCACTCATTTACGGGTGGACGCATTAGCTCACTGACTGGTACGAGTCTGGCTCGTGCCCATGGACTCTCTCTCAAAGAGATTACTATTTTTGAATATCTCCTGGCTCAGGGGAATACTTTTCCGATGTATCTCGAAGCAAATGCCAATGAAGCTATCTATCAGTCCCACGAAGGTGGACCATTACAAATTATTTCCATAGAAGAAATTCCAAAGGGAAGACATACCGGAGTGGGTGGAAAGGATTTTGGGAATGACCAATTTCAGTTATACTCTACAAAAGATATATCTCGCCTCTGGCCGTATCTTCAAACAAAAAAGGTGATACCAAAGCTCGAGACTCTCTACCTCAAACGTCCTAATATTACCATTCCTCCTGCTCCTCATGGCTCATAATGCACTCGCCGTAAAAAATCTACGTCCTGGGGAATCTGTCCAGTACGTACTCCATCGTCACTGGATTACCCTCTTCTATACGGGGACTTATATATTCTCTGTGATCGCCATAGCAACGACTCTTCTGATGTATCGAGAAAGTGTATTTTCCTTTTTTCCAGCTTCCCTATTTTCTCTGATGCTCACGGGATTCGTCATGGTGATGACGCTCGTAATCTATGTCTACTGGGTCGACAACGAGCTCGACTTTTATATAGTTACCAACGAGCGTATCATCGGGATCGAACAGCTCTCTTTTCTCAATCGTACCGTCCGAGAATGTTCTCTCGATCAAGTACAAGAAGTAAATGGTTTCGCGAAAGGACTCCTCGAAAATCTCCTCAACTTTGGATCGGTGACGATACGTACGGCTTCGGATACTTCAGAATTCAAAATGGATATAGCTCCCGAACCCCTCGAACATGCTCGTATTATTCTCAATATAATCCAAGAATACAAAGGGACCCACCGAGAACGTATGATAAAATAGGTCATATGATCTCTTTAGTCTCATATAAAAATCCTCTCTGAGTAGATCCGAGAGAATTTTTATAGTTTGTATGTTTATAGATGTTTGGCGATCATAGCTTCGAGCTCCGGGATCTCTTTGGTTCCTACCGCTTTCTCTACCATTTTCCCGTCCTTGAAAAGGATGAGTGTAGGGATCGACATCACGTTAAACTTCATAGCTGAGTCTCCGTTGGAGTCTACATCTACTTTCATAATCTTTGCTTTTCCTTCTACTTTGAGAGAGAGTTCGTCGAGACGAGGAAGCATAACCTTGCAAGGACCACACCATTCTGCCCAAAAATCTACGAGAACGAGACCAGTAGAAGTATCCTGGATAAATGTAGCGTCAGTGGATGAAGTAACAAGAGACATATTTTTTAAAATTAAAGATAACGGAAAATTCTATCTAAAGATCAGAGAAATTCAATTCTATTTTAGATAAGATATCCTGTACTCCAGACTTGAATATATTGTCATTATATATAAAGTAACTCATATAGTAGACTTGATTAAAAGTTAATTATTAATATATAAATAAGAACGACTTCCTCCACTCAATTTAATGAGAAAAGTACAAAATATACCTATATTCCTCAATCGTGTAGAAAACGCATCTCTTTCCAGATTTTCATTTTCTAGGAAAAATCAGATTCGAGAGACTCTCTGTATGTATCTTACAAAAATCGGGCTTCCTTTGAGAGATACTTCACGAAAGATGACAGAGTGAGAGGAAATACTAACAACCCCTAAAGATGAGTATCTCATGGGGCTTATTGAGCGTATACGGAGGCTTATTGAGCGGTTATGACTACATATAGACCCCCTACCAGGAGTCATAGGATCTCCCGAACTTTCTCAGGCAAAATATAATGAACGAGGGACTTACGAAATATTTAGAGAACAGCTACTTTCTCGTATCGAGCAAACTTCTGGAAAGAAACTCACCCCTCAGGAACTCGAAGTATCTTTTGCGAGGTTGGATCAAATCTATCTTTGTACCAAAAGTATAGCTCGTCACTTTCCAGATCGAAAGTCGGGAGAAACAGCGTTTACCCACTTCTTCGATACTGTCTTTATTCTGACAAAGGAATTTCCAAATGTGACACTCGAAGAAATAGAACTTGCCTTTGGACATGATCTTATCGAAGAAACCATTGATTTAGAAGGTATCTCAACTAGTTTTCGTGCCCGACTCCTCCAGCAAGTACGAGATATATTTGGAAGGGAGAGATTTTCACAAATGAGAAGTTTATCTAAAAAATCACTCACCAAATATATCACTCCAACTGAAAATATCTATAGAAATACTCTTCCAGAAGCAGGTAGAAAATTATGGATAGACCAAAGAAAAGATTCTTTAAAATTAAGAAGAAATGAGGAGTACTTTGGAGAGCTTGGGAGGCTTCCTATGCCACTCTTTCGAGTAAAACTTGCCGACCGGATATCTAATCTCAGGTCGCTCCATGCCAAAAGAAACAAACGCT
Organism: bacterium; assembly: GCA_031422145.1. Lineage (GTDB taxonomy): Bacteria > Patescibacteriota > Gracilibacteria > BD1-5 > UBA2023 > JANOQA01. Next base: position 11,679 of record JANOQA010000071.1, read on the forward strand.
GAAAATGTGAAGAAACTATCTTATATTTTCTCTGACCCACAAAGGCAAGATCTCCCACATGATTTATACTCATAATGCAAGAACTTGTATCCCTCAATGAGATATACAAACTCGGTCTCGAGACTCTTCTGGCTCCTCACTTATGAGAGTATGCCAAGATCTGCTCTAATGAAAAAAGGGGAACTCGTATACCGTAGCGACGCATACTCTCGTTCTCTCTTTATTTTCAGGATCATATCAAATTTCAAAACCATGAAAAAACCCCGCTAGGCGGGGTTTTAGCTCTGAGAGAGATCTTGGTAGATCTACATCGCAGAAAGTGTAAGCTCTTGGTTTCATCCGAG
>JANOQA010000072.1:0-20320 GCA_031422145.1 bacterium
TTAAAAACCTCAAATGGGTTCAGGACCTCTCCGCACTCGGATGGCCACTGGTAAAGTACTATAAACTCTACCATGAACAGTATCAGACAAATCTAAACACAGAAGAAGAAGAAGACCCTATTCCGTATACCCCTTCTATAAAGGACGAAGACGTAAAGAAATTTATCTCAGATCCAGATCTTCTCCAGAGAGAACGAACGAAAGAGCTCATAGACGAGCAGATAGAAACAGGAAAATGGGCTGCTCAGATGGTAGAGGATATCAAGGCACGAGCGGCTCAGATCATCAATACTCCGATCGATCAACTCAGAAATCCTCCTCAAACTCGAGGAAATACGAGAAATCCTGGGAATCGATCATCAAATCCTCAAGCTGAAGCAGACAGAATTCTCCGAGAGAGTTCGCCCGATGTGCTCGATGCGATCCGAGCTCAGACTATGGAAGAATACTACTAAAAATCGAGCCCTTTCGAGCTCGATACCAGATATCCGTGATGAACCTCTATTTGTTCCCTGTGTGCAGGAGTCCCAGGCTCGCTGTATCACAGAGAGCAATGGGTGAGGGTGATTGTGGCTGGAGCGAAGTCCGTACCAGACAGTCTCACCGATAGATGCGTAAAATTGTAGAGAAAAATACGCGAGGCAGATGCACGAGATATGCAGTAGAAAAAGTATAGTCTAAGTATTTTGGGACTCAAGGCTTTCTCTGAATTTGTATTGACGATTTCGTCAATTGACAGAAACACCCGATGGTCTATACTCACTTGAGTATTTTTTTATGTATTCGTATGGATCAGATCAAGGCTAAATTTGCGGAGCTTCGAGCGAGTAAAAATGCCCGAATGATATTTCTCGGGATACTTCTCGTAGTTCTCGCTATTTTATATTTTACCGTAGAGAAGGCGAAGGGGATATTTCTCGGACTCTTTATTCTCGTAGCGATCGCTATGGGGATCGAAGCAGCTGACTACGATATCGATCTTGGTACACTTCTCTCTACGGGAAATGTCCAAGAGTCTCGAGTCCAGACACTTAAAGGGAAAAATGGATCTACGGCTCGGGTATTTGGTACCTGTATCAAGTCAAAAGATATGAACTGCGACGCTTTTGAGACTCAGACAGAAGCTCAGGCTAAGTATGATAGCTGTGCAGAGCAGATCAAGAAAAACAATCCAAATATCAAAGATACGAATGCTCTTGATATCTACGGACTCGACGGAGACAAGGATGGAAAAGTCTGTGAATCTCTTAAAAATTAACCCTATTCATCATGCCAGTTGCTAAAAAGACTATAAAAAAAGCCACAAAACAAACAGTATCTTCTGTCCCAGAGTCAGAAGGAGGCGGGGTCAAGGAAATCGTAGAAAATATAGCCGTATCGATGCTTGATCAAAATAAAGATGGTCAAGTGAAAGATGATATCTTTCGTATGGCTCTTGATTTTGTGAAGAGTAAGTTTATGAAGAAATAACTATTCTCGGGAAGGAGGGAAGGAGATATCTTTTTATTAAATAAAATTTCTTCGTATGAAATCGCTTCACATATTTTTGATTATCGTATCGAGCATTTCCCTCCTAGAGGGTGTATCAGCAGCCAATCCATCGAATACAACTACTGGATCGGTCCCTATGACTCGGAGTGTTCCTGTATCATCCGTGATAGATGATCCTGCTACCCCAAATAGTACTGGAGTATGGATCGGTAGTCTTCCGAATTCGAGCGGTGTAGTATCCGAGTCCAGGTCAATCGCTCCTAACACTACCGTGGAAAGTGCGATGATAAATCCAAAATCAGAGAGTCGTACGCCCTCTACAAATACAGGAGAAACAAATTCTGGACTCATTCCAGAAATATCTACATCATCATCTGGATCAAATCGAGCTATCCCAGAAGGACCGAGTATTCCTCCAATAAATAGTACTAATTTGTCTGGAGCTGTCTCAGAGGGTACTTCTATCGTCACGTCTCTATCAAATACAGATACTGAGAGTACGAAAGGAGCACCATCAGCTCAGATCTCTCAGGATAGACTATCGTATACCTCAGAAAGTAATGATTCATGAGCGGGCTTCTTTGGTATCCTGGTGCCAATAGCTCTATACTTATTCTTCTCCTACTGTTTGTATTTTCTCGCTACAAAGCTTCACGAACCCTCTGCTTGGTTTGCCTTTATACCGGTACTTAGTTTTATCTTGGTGCTCCGTATGGCAAAGATGTCGGCTTGGTGGATCATTCTCCTTTTTGTACCGATAGCGAATCTCTATGTCATCATACGAAGTCTTCACTCAGGGATATCGACCCGTACGGGTCACGGAGGATGGTGGACCGTAGGACTCCTGTTTTTCAGCTATATATTCCTCCCGATAACTGCTTTTACGTATAAACAGGGTGTCAGCCTCCCAGAGACGCCACTTCAAGGACCAGTCGTATAGGGCGATATACCTAGATTTTCTTCAACAGTATCTCGTATAGGGTACTGTTTTTTTTACTCTTCTCGGAGTATCCCACTTTGGAGATCTACCATGCTCGCGTAGTGACCCTTTTTACGGATGAGATTCGTATGGGTACCAGTTTCGAGGATCTCATTTTTCCCCAGGACAATGATCGTATCGGCGTCTTTCACGGTCTGGAGTCGATGTGCGATGATGATGACGGTACGACCTGGAAATGTGGTGTGGAGGGCTCGAGTGACGGCTTCTTCAGAAAAACTATCGAGAGAAGAAGTAGGCTCATCGAGGATGATGATCTCCGGATTTTGGAGAAGTATTCGAGCGAGGGCGAGTCTTTGTCGCTCTCCTCCTGAGAGCCGTATCCCTCGCTCACCTATCTCGGTATCGAGACCATGAGAGAGCGTATCAAAAAAGCTACACTCCGCTCGCATGAGTCCGTCTATGAGAGCTTCGTCAGAAAGAGGAGTATCGAGCGAATAGAGGAGATTTTCTCGGATACTGGCGTCAAATATGGCGGGATCTTGCGGGAGATAGGCTATATGTTTGTAGTACGACTCGAGGTTGAGAGTACTGAGATCTTGATCGTCGACTTTGATAGTTCACTCCGTGGGTCGGAGTATTCCGAGGAGGAGTTTCATGAGGGTAGACTTTCCACCTCCCGATCTCCCTACGATAGCGGTGATCTGACCTGGTTGGATCATGAGGTCAAAGTCATGAAATACTTTGTTTCCATTTGGATAGGAAAAACTGATCTTTGCAAGATCGATCCCTTTTTGTGTAGGGAGAAATACTGTTCCACTCTGGAGGCCCTGAAAGGGAATGAGATCATCCAGATACTCCCAAAACTCCGAGAGATGTACATATTCATCTTGGAAAAACTGAAATGACTGTATGAGTTTGTCGTAGTATCGGTTGAGTGTGGCGAATACCATCCCAATGATCACTATACTTCCTGCTCCCATAGATCCAGAGACGACTTGGAAGGCGATATAGGCGATGGCTGAAATACGAAATATATCGATCGATATCCGAGAAATCCACCACGAAAAAGCATTATATATCTCTATATTTTGAGTAGCGATCGTATGCTCTACTCCCCCTTTTCGTATACGATCCGTCTCAAAAGATACTTTTCGAGAGAGTTGGATGAGGGTTCGTTCGAGGATATCTCGTACAAAATATCGCACCATATTCGTACTAATACCTTTTCGTATTTTATAAAAAGGCTTGGATTTCTTTTTAGCAAATATCACTCCTACTCCAGTAGCCATCAAATAGGGAATACATACGAGGAGCGTCACCTGATCTACCAATCCGAGATATACCAGACTCGCCACGAGACACACCAACCCTGGGAGTACTTCACCAACCGTCTCGATCACCATATCTCACCAAGCTCGAATTCATTCTTGAAATATGGAAATAGTTTTTCCAGTTGGAGTGAGGCCAGACCTATGTCCAGAGCTTTGTAAAAAAGCTCCGATACTCTCGGTACGTACTCTTTGATTGAGGAGGGAGCGTACGTTTCCGGTGGTAGTGTATCGACAGTGTACAAAGAGATAGAGTATCAGGATCCCCATACATCCGAGTCCTATATAGACTTCTCGGATAACTTCTGGAAATATCTCGGGCTTATTTATATTTTCTACGAGACGTACGACGAGATAGGTTACTCCAAACTGACTTGCTATGATGAGGGACTGAAAAAAAACATGCCCGATCGCACGAATCAGGACACGCTTTTCAACTACCGGCGAAAAAAATCGAATGAGCATAGGGTCAAAGCAAATAAACTTTTTTATTTAGAGCGAACCCCAGCCGTATTCATGACTGATATACCGGGCTGAAACGTGCCATCTTCTCGGAGAAGACCAGCAAGTTTGATCTTAGTAGGATGCATTCTATGTGCCATAGCTATGACTCCACTGTAAGCTTCGTAGGCGATCAAAGATCCTGAATCTTTTGTTTGTTCACGAAAACCTTTTGCATAAGGACTAATAGAGCTTGATGGACTCGGGATCACCTGTACTGCTGATCGCATAGAGCTCCCTCATTGTGTTTGTGTAAAGTAAAAATCTGATCCCTGACCTGCGAGATTGTATACCGTACGAATAGTATTTTTTCAAGAATTATCGATAGCTCGAGTAATACCTATTGCGTGTGGCATCCCCGCTATGATCAAGGCATTATTTGTTATTTTTATTCAACGAGTCAGATCGGCGTATCTACTTGCTTCTGGTTTTTCAGCCAAGCTGGCAGGTTTAAAAAGTATCTTCTCTCCGAGAGGAAATGTATATTTTTTGGATAGTTCATCGAGATACTGAGCGTAACTTTGTCCGAATCCATCATCTTGTATATATATAGTCAATGGTCGTCCAGAAGTAGCTGCGTGTTTAAATATAAGATCGAGTTCTCCGCGAGCATCTATACGAGTCATGGTGACATGAGGGGCGAGTCTGAGTTTAGGATCTCAGGTGAGGGCTCCCATGAGAGGGAGGGGGGCTCATTTCTCAGCTATTATACTGCAACTCACTCCGCCAAAGCATCCCTGAAACATGAGAGTTCCCTCTGATCGAGCTTGCTCTACTCCAGCGAGTGCTCCGTCACGAGAGCTTTTATCATCGTAAAAAGTTACTTTTACGCGTATTCCCTCTTCTCAGAGGACTTTAACCGCAGCTTCGATACCTATCTTCATTTGTTCTCCGTTGGATTTGAGTCCACCAGTGAGTGGCAAAATAGCAGCTACTTTATCTGCAATATTTGGTTTGAGTGAGGTAAGTCCAGAAGTCTGTCATTGTACTGCCGTACCAAGTCCAGTACTCAGAGCGAGGGCACTGATATATTTTGTAAATGAGTTCATAGTATAAGATTAACAATCCTTAGTAAGGCTTCGTTGAGTTCTAAAATCTTTTGTATATATTTGGTGCCCCAAGCGGGGATCGAACCCGCACTCCATAGGAAGAGGATTTTGAGTCCTCCGCGTCTACCATTCCGCCATCAGGGCTTTTGCGACTCGATTGTATGAAAATTTAGACAAAGTACAAACTCTCTCGTATACCTGTATTTTCTGAGCTAAAAATAGCCACACAAACCTCGTTTGATAAATAGAGGGTTTTCCCTACAATCACTCCATAACTTTTTTTATGAAATTCGAACTCGACCACCTCGTCCAAGAGTATGCGGCTCTCGATCTAAGACTCCAGGATACCGCTATTTATAGTGATCCAAAGCTCCTGAAAGAGACCATGCAAAAAAAGAAGTCTCTCGAAATGAGTGTTACGCTCTATCAGTCGTACCGACAACTTATCCAAAATATCAATGGAGCGAAGGAGCTTTTGGCTACCGAAAAAGATCCCGAAATGCTCGAAATGGCAAAGGCAGAGCTCTCTGACTCGGAGTCAAAACTCCCGGATCTCGAAGAATCCCTCAAACTCGCTCTCTTGCCTAAGGATAAAAACGACGATAAAAATATCCTCTTGGAGGTCCGAGCTGGAGCAGGAGGAGATGAAGCGTCTCTCTTTGCTCGAGAGCTCGCTAATGCCTACATGCTCTACGCAAAAGAGGCAGGATTTTCTCTCGAGATCATGGACGAAAACTCAGCCGATGTCGGAGGTATCAAAGAGATGATCATGCGTATCACGGGGACGGGGGCCTACTCGAGATTTAAATTTGAAGGAGGGACGCATCGAGTCCAGCGAATCCCCGAAACCGAGGCGAAGGGACGAGTACATACCTCGACGATCACGGTAGCGGTCCTTCCGGAGATGGAGGCTCTCGATGTCGAGATCCGAGAAGAAGACCTCGAGATATTTGTATCTCGCTCGAGTGGAGCAGGAGGACAAGCAGTCAATAAAACCAACTCCGCTATCCGTATGGTGCATAAACCGACCGGGACAGTCGTCGAGTGTCAGGATGAGAGAAGTATGCTCCAGAATAAAAATAAAGCTCTCGTCATCATGCGAGCACGAGTATCTGCCGCCGCAGAAGCTAAACAAAATGCAGCTATGGGATCGGCTCGATCCGAGCAGGTAGGTACCGGAGATCGATCAGAAAAGATTCGTACGTATAATTTTCCACAAGATCGAGTCACGGATCATCGTATCGGAGCAAACTTCTCTAATATTCCGGCTATCATGCAAGGGAGACTCGGACCGATCATTGATGCTCTGGCTATTGCGGATCAGAGTAAAAAACTCGCTACCGCTAGTTGAATCTAAGACCGCTCAAAAGTGAAGATATTTTGGTAAAAATTGAGTACTGGAGTAAGACGTACTGAAATGTACGTTGAACGAGGAACGGAGATTTGAATATAAATAACGAGCTTTTCAGAGGTCTTACCCGATGACTTTTACCATATTGAAGAACGGCATCATAATAGCGAGTACGATCACTCCAACGATCGCCCCAATCACGATGATGACGATCGGTTCGAGGAGAGCCGAGAGGGATCGTACCGTAGTATCAATATCTTTTTCATAGCGTTTACTGGCCTTTTCGAGCATATGGGAGAGTTTTCCAGTTTGTTCGCCTACTTTTACGGCGGTAGAGAGCTCCATAGTAAAGGTCCAGAGCTGTTCTTTAGATATGCTGGTAGCAGAAGAGGTATCGATAGTCCCAGCTATTTTTTGTTCGAGGTAGTCTCCTCCCATAGCGAGGGAAAGATATTTTCCTTGGCGAATATCTCGGATCAGGAGCCCTACCGCTCTCTTGTAATGGAAATTTTCCATACCCTGAGCCACTATTTCCAAAGCTCGATGTATGGTCACTCCTGAGGCGAGGAGGATGGAGAGGAAATCAGAGAATATAACCAGATTTTTCTGTTGAAGCATCGGTCCAAATATAGGAAGATGTAAAACAGCTCGATCGAGACTCATTCGTATATCCGGCTTTCGAAGAAGAATCTGTATCAAGGTTACGATACCGATGAGAGCGAGTACGATCCATATCCCAAAGTCTCGAAGTCCGTGAGAGATAGATATCACAAAAGTAGTCAGCGGAGGGAGGCTCGTGTGGGCCTCTTTATAGATAGCCTCTATCCGAGGGATTACGTATATGAGGAGGATACAAACCATCGTTACAGCTACTACGACTATGGCCATCGGATATATGAGAGCCCCAGTAACTTTTCGTTCGAGATCGAGCATTTTTTCTTCTTTTTCAGCAAGAGTTTCAAATATCTGACCGATCTTTCCCGTAGCATCCCCCATCTCAAACATAGCTGCGTCAAACCCAGAAAATACTCGAGGAAGAGATCGGGTGATATCGGCAAGATTCTTTCCTATTTCTACTTCAGATTTGATATAGAGAGCTATTGATTGGAGAGATTTATTTTTTGACTGAAAGTACAGAAGCTGGAGAGATTTGATAAATGGAATCCCCGCAGATACGAGACTTCCGAGCGTATCGAGGAGAAATATCTTCTCTTTTCGACGTAGACGTACTCGATCGAGGGTTCGTGATCCACTCGAGATGATCTTTTTCCCAGATGCTTGTATTTCTGGAGCTCCGCTCGTTCAAAGAGGAGACCGCTTCATCCAAGTAGGGAGGAGAGTCATCTCGGAGAAAAAACTTCGAATAGAAGCAGAAAATGGCATGTATCAAGTGTAGCATGCCTCGTTAAAATTTGCAAAAACCACCACCTTCTATACCATTTTGGCGTATGCTAAAATTTTTCGGCCTCGGTGGAGGTGATACTACAGAAGATTCCGTAGCTCATACGGGACATATTCACGTTGAGCATTCCGAAGAAAATATTCCTGAAGCGGATGTGGGGCAGGTAGCCCTCGATATACTCGATCTCGAGGATACGATAGCCATCATGGCTCCTCTCGCGGGAGTAGGGATGAGTGAGATCGATATCACGGTCAACCGTAACATTCTCACTATTTCAGGAGAAAGGAAGAGACCCGCTCTCTACAGTGAGTCAGGACGTATTTTAGTAGAAGAATGTTTCTTCGGTCCCTTTTCTCGAAGTGTGATCCTCCCGGAAAACCTCGCCTTCAATAAAATTACCGCTACTATGGAGGACAATCTCCTCGCCATATCCGTGCCGAAACTCTCCTTTCCGTCTAAGACTATCAAGATAAATAAACTCGAATCATAATGTGGACGAAAATCCGAAAGGAGAAGGAACCAGAAAAAACTCTCGCTAAACGGGGGATTAAAAAAATAGACACTATTGTCACGGCTATGGTGCTGGGAGGGATTATAGCTTCTATTTATGGGTTTAAAAAATCTACTCCTAAGATCCAAGATCTCACTCAAGATTCTCTTGAGAAGTGAGACCAACACTCATTAGCTTCTGTCATACAGCTTCTCATCTTCGGTGTTGATAAAGATACAAAGTCTAGTACACTTTGGCAAAAGGTCCGTGATCGATTCCGATGAAATCCCTAAAAAAAATACTTCCCGGTGCGATCTATATTTCCCTAGGATTTATGGGAGTATTTCTGGGGGGATTTATCCTCTCTCTGCTGGGTGTCCGGATATCTGAAGCAAACGAGCCAACGACCGAATACAAATGACAGATCGAACAGTGTCTCAAAGCTCGTGATACAAAAAATGGAGGAGCGGGAGGACGATCTATTACTGATTTTATCTGTCCCGATGGTCCAGTCCAGTGAGCTCAGGATATTGCCTATCAGGTAGTGCTTGATCTCGAATTTCGAAAGCTCGATAAAAAACTCGAAACGGAGCTCAAGTGACTTCAGGGGCAAAAGACGAAAAAAGTCGTAGATTCGAGCGAAAAGATCAAAAAACTCTTTGATACTACGGGACCGGGAGGCAAAGATTCTTTTACTTCACAGTACGGAAAAGTTTGTGAGGATCTCAGTAAAGAAGGACATCCCCTTCGTGATACTATTGCGGCATTCTCGGGCTCTTCCTACTCGGTGACGACCGATGGAAATACCGCTAACTTTATCGTAGGACAACAGGCATGTACCCAGCTGGTAGGCAAGAAAATGGATGCGTATCGAGATACCGCTGAGCTCATCCAAACACAAAATATAGTCGATAGTTTTAAAGACGATAAAGAAGTATTTACTACGGAACTCAAAGATAACTATCAAAAATTCCTCCTTCAGTGGACGATCTATATCGGAGAACTTTCTAAAATAAAAAATAAATGGCCGAGCAAGACCAAAACACAAAATCAGTGATAGGTCATACTGATCACTTTGGGATATTGGAGCGATATGGGATTCGAGCCAAGAAATCTCTCGGCCAAAACTTTCTCGTGCAAGATGGTATCCTCGAAAAGATAGCGAAAGCTGTGGATATACGGGGGAAGAAAGTGCTCGAGATCGGTCCTGGATATGGAGCTCTGACAGAAAAACTCCTATCAGGAAATCCGAGTGAACTCACTCTCGTAGAGCTCGATCCTGTGATGGTCCAGATACTAAAAGATAGGAAAAAAAGATCCGAGATTGTACCTCCAGAGTGAATCATATATACGGTACTCGAACAGGATGTACTCACGTATACTCCGACGGAGCCACGAGTCATCATCGCCAATATTCCGTACTATATTACCTCTCCGATCCTCTTTCATTTTCTGTACGCGGTCGAGCACCGACCGACTGATATGGTCATCCTTATGCAGAGAGAAGTAGCCGATAAGATCCGAGCTACTTCAAAATATGGAAATTCTTACCTGTCTCTTGCCTGTGAAAATGCGACTCTAGAAATACGAGAAATCATGCGAGTCGCCCCCGTGAATTTTGTCCCGGCTCCAAAGGTAGAGTCGAGTGTCCTCTATCTCCGAGTAAATCCGACTCGATGAGTGGAAGATACGGAGTTTCTCACACTTCTGCGACTCGGGTTTGTGCAGCCTCGTAAGAAACTTTCTTCCAATTTAGCAAGTACTGGACGGTATACGAAATCTCAAATAGAAGAAGTATTTGAGGGGCTCCAACTTCAGTCAGGAGTTCGTGCCGAGCAACTCAGTCTCCCTATCTGGCGAGAGCTTTACTCGAAGATCCGAGAGCAGAGAGTCCGAGAGTAGCGAGGAGAGCGACTCCTCCTCCCATGATAAATGTATAGGCTGGATCGATAGTCCAGAGGAGTCCAGCGAGAAATCCTCCTGGGATAAAGAGGATCCCCGTGAGAGCGTAGTAAGCTCCGAGAGCGGATCATTTATTATCTTTTCCAGATAGGTCTGAAATGATCGCTTTTTCTGATGGAGCTATGAGGGCGTTGGCTATACCGTAGAGAGCAAAGAGGGCTGTAAATTCGTAGAGAGTATTCGCTCCGGTAAATCCGATACAGGTCAACGCGAAAGTGATATATCCGAGTCCGAGAGTCTTTTTTCGACCGTATCTATCAGAGAGGATGCCAGCCGGGAGAGAAAAAGCAGATTGGACGAGCGTAAAAAATATATAGAGAAGGAGAGCGAGAGTGATCCCTTTACTATCCATACCGTACACGTCTCCTACTCTCAGGATAAAAAACATATAGGTAAAATTCGCTATGGCAAAGAGAGCCGATACCGCAATAAATTTTCGTAGAGGAAGTTCGAGTTTGGTCCAGCTCGGAAGTTTTCGAGGCTCTTTTACCATTCGAGGCTTGGGAGGATTGAGAAAAAAGAGGGGGATCAGGGAGCAAAATCCGATACACCCCGCTATGATCATGATCGTACGATAGTCCGTGAGATAGTAGGTGAGGAGAAAAAGTACAAAAGCTGCTCCTGCTACGGCTCCGAGTCGATCCATCATCTGATGAAATCCAAATCCCTTTCCTTTTACTTCTCCCATATCTTCAGCGATGACGATATCTTTTGGAGCACTGCGGAGTCATTTCCCAAATCTCTCGAGTGTGGCTATCCCAAATACTTGAGCGGGAGTGCCAGCAAAAGCAAAGAGAATTTTCCCGATCTGAGCAATCGTATAGCCAGCAAAAAGGAGCGGGCGGATATTACCAAATCGGTCAGCGATATATCCTCCAAAAAATTTCATGACCGAAGCGACTCCATCTCGTCCTGCTCCGATGAGTCATATAGCTATCGGACCTCCTCCAAGTACCGAGATAAAGAAGGGGAGTATCGGGATGATCATTTGAGACGAAAGATCGTTGAGAAAACTCGTACATCCGAGGAGGAAGACTTGGCGTTTGATTTTCATAAAATAGTAGGAGGTATAGAGCTTATACGAGTATAGACGAAGTCTGAGATTTACAAGTTTTTGGTCCATAAAAAAAGCCCCTTTCGGGGCAATTGGTACGTTATTTTCAGAGGGGTGAGCCTCAAAAATAACGCATATCTCACGGCATTTCTGCAATGAGTCGGAGAGCGGTATTTCTCCAGCGAGCAACTTCGAGCTGCCCGATAGGGGTGAGCTGTATCTTCTCTGGGGAAATTCCCTGAAGAGATCCAAATGATGCAACTACTTTTGACTTTGATACACCCATGACGGGATATTCAAAGTTAAATTCGTTCACCACCTCTTGAACTTCAGGTCCCATGAGAAAGTTGAGGAGTTTTCCTACTGAAGGATTACGCGCTCCTTTTTCTGTGACAGCGATAGAGCTGTGCATAGCAAATGCACCCCCTTCTCCAGCCCCTTGATTGGGGATGAAAAAGTCAGTAGCTTTTGCCCAGGATTCCTGTGATTTATCCTGGAGCATCAGCCCCATGTAGTAGGACGATCCTACCGACATGATGCATTCGCCTTTCGAGATCGCTTGGACCTGGGCCCGATCGTTGCCGGAGGGGCGACGAGAGAGATTGGTTCGGAGTCCATCGAGCCATTTTTTGCCGTAAGCTTCGCCGTGCTTTCGTACGATGAAGCTCGTCATTTCGATGGTATAGGCATGACTAAAACTCCGCATACAGATCTTTCCTTTGTGAGTTGGATCTGCGAGGGCTTCGTAAGTTTTCGGGAAGTCAGTGACCCCCTTTTTCACATAAAATCCTCTCATCCGATAGCTCATGTTCACCCATCCGTTGTCGGGGGAAATGAACTGTGGTGAGAGACCTTTTGCCCGAAAGCCCTTCGGAAGAGGGCTCGTGAGTCCAAGGCGAGTAGCTTCGATGATCTCGCTCGAGGCCGTAGCTACGAGGATATCTGCTTCGCCTCGCTCCGCTCTTGCCAGAAATCCATCGCTCACGAAGAGCCCCTCTACACCGATCCCCGTTTGCCGAGTAAACTCAGCAAAGAGAGGTTTGAGGTGTACATCGCTTCGGTCCGTGAGGACCCGAATCGAAGTTTGTGGTTGACCTTGTGCGGCTGCCCAAGGCATGAGTGCGAGGGCGAGAGCTCCCACAACGAGACTTTTAAAGATACGATTCATGACTAACTCCATTTGGTTTAAGTATGTACTGCCCATTATTGAGAAGTACTGTTTGTTTACAATAATTTATATCCAAAATATCATGTGTAACCAGGATAAATGGAATTTCTTCTCGAGCTAATATTTTTTTCACTCGAGATATTACGTGATACTTTAAAATCGTATCGAGAGCGGAAAATACTTCGTCCATGAGAAGCATACGAGGTCTCGATGCTATCCCTCGTATGAGGGAGACTCGCTGAGCCTCCCCTCCGGAGAGAGTAGCGGGGTAGCTCTTTTTCAAGTGGGCTACCTCACATACCTCGAAAAGTTCTTCTACAAATGCTAGATCAGTGGTACCGATACTCGCATTTTCAAAAGCATTCTTATGAGGCAGAAGAAGCGCGTCTTGGAAACACAGAGCTATCCGCCTTTCTCGGATAGAGAGTAGATGGAAGGGTTCGTTATTCCAGAAAATCTCCCCCGTAGTATCTTTTTTATGGATACCGCAGAGGGATTTGAGGAGGGTAGTCTTGCCAGATCCGCTAGGACCCATGAGAGCCATCCCCCCTCCGTAATAATCAAACGATATCTCCCGTAGTAGGGAGGCACCGCCGATCGAAACCGAAAGATTTCGTACCGAAAGCATAGTACCTCCTATTTAGTGGATGAAAGACGATGAGCGATATAGGTCGCACCACCAGATATCCCCACGATCCCGATGATCCATGGGGCACTTGCATGCAGTATATCTGCATGTATTTGCTGGAACGCTCGAGTTGCCATGGTATCGAACCCATATGGTCTCAGGAGTAGGGTAATCGGGAGCTCTTTGATAAGCTCCAAAAACACTACTATTCCTGAGATGACACCCCCCCTCCAGAGAAGAGGAAATTTCACTTCTCGAATATACCACCAGTATGACTTTCCGTAGATTTCTGCGAGGTATACATAGTCTCTCCGAAGATACAGCTGATTGTTTTCGAGCATCCCGAGAGAAAGAGCAAGGTATTTGAGAACTACGGCAAACACAAAAAGTATGATTATGGGTACCGAGAACATTTCCTTTTCTAAAGTGAGCACTGACACAGCAATGATCGTACCAGGTATAAAATACCAGGCGAACCCCATTTGCTTTATGGATCTCATGACAAACACTAACTGACTCTCGAGGACCATCAACGAGACGAGTACCAATAAAATAGATCCGCCGAGAGCAAATATCAGAGAGTTTCCTACTGATTGAGTGAGATCCGTGAGATCCATACGGAGACCTGCAGACATCCACTCGATGAGTTTTCCGAGTGGGAGACCTACTGTGATAGTACTCAGGAGGATGAGTCCACCTACTATCCCGTACGTCACTCCTTTTGAGAGAATGTAACGCTCGGTACGAACTACCGTATACGTCTTTGCTTGATAGAGGATATCTTGCAGGGTTCGAGTACCGATCCAAAAGACCAGTCCAAAAACTATACAAAAAACCCCGATCACGATGGTTTTACCGACCCCCGAGAGGTATCCGCCAAACCAGAGTTTATATACAAAAACTACGATTGTATCTGCTCCCGTATGCATCGCAGCACCAAAGTCAGCAAATGCATCCGCAAAGGCGATAAGTCCCGCCATATTGAGAGCGGGACGTATCGTCGGGAGTATGGCCTCTTTCATGATGCTGGTCCATCCGAGACCTAGTGTTTGAAGACTCGGGATCATCTCGGTAGGGATGCGATTACAGGCTCCGTATACCAGGAAAAACGTATAGGCCGAAGCCACACTCGTCATTACCCAGACATAACCCATATCGGTGAGTACGCTACTCGATATATCTCCGAGGAGCATCGCCAAGGCGTAGCTCGGGATGATCGCAGCGATAGCAAATGAGCATACAAAGTACCGAGTACCGGGGATACGAAAGAGTGAGAGTATCACTCCAGAGATCCCTCCGATACAAAGACTTGCACCTGCCACACACGAAGCGAGCCATATAGTATTTCCAAGCTTTTTGAGAGCGAGGAGTACGTAGGAGCTTTGCCACTCTATGCCACTGAGACACAGAGCTCCTATTGGTACTATGAGTATCAATAGGAGTAAAATATGTATTCCACTGAAGGAATACTTTAGGAAATTTCCCATTTCTTTCTCCAGTAGTATGTTAATGATCCACGGTGATCCGAATTGATGACCGCTTATCTTATTTGTAATAGAAAAAGTCTAAAAAACAAGATCAATTAAATAGTCAATCTCCAACCCATCCAAATAAGTACTATCACAAAAGCTCCATAGAGTATGATCCCCATTTTAATGGATTCAAATATAGAAATCTGAGTTTTTTCAAGTCCGAGTGACTGAGTCTTGGAAAGGAGCTCGTAGACGTCATATCCCTGGAGAGGAGATTCTCGAAGCTCTACTCAGAGAAGTTCTTGGATATCTTTTCGAGAGTTCGGGGAGACGATATCTCCTTGCTGTATGAGTATGAGAGGGATGAGTCGAGTATCGACCCTTTCAAATAGTTCTTCAGAAACCTGCTCGATCACCCGAAATATATAAAAAAATACGATGCTGATCCCGAGGGTCCAGAGACTCCCGTATACTACCGAAAACACAAAAGCTCCAGCTATTACGACTGGGCCAGCCATCCCAAGAGATACCTGCTGTATATATCGACCCCCGAGGAGAAAAATCATAGCTATCCCGATGGAGCGTCCCTCTATCGGGATATAGGGTATCAAAAGGGTCGTGATGACTGAAAAAATACCCCCAAGTATGACGATATCGCGGGAAAAAGGAGCGAGAGGAGTCTCTATATTTTTCCATTGAGACCTCATCTTCCAAAGTAGCGTAGCTATGATCCAGAGAGCGAGTCATCCAAAGCTGAGCAGAGTAAACCAGAGAAGTCCCGAGCTGGATATTTTGAGAAATCTCTCGAGTAAGAGTATTAAAAATCCAAGTACGATAAAATATTTCCCATCTCCCGCCCCCCATCGATCGTAGAGATAGAGCAGATATCCAAATCCGAGCACTATCCCACTCGTCATCCAAAAGGCTGTATCAAGTTGGGACCATACTACATATACTCCTATAAATACGAGGAAGAGGAGTACTATAATGAGAGAGTTTCGGATCTTACCAGATCGATAGTCGGTGACCGCCCCGGGGAGAGCCAGGAGGATGAGTCCTCCGATGAGGAAGAGTGTTTCAGGAAGAGTTAAAACGAGAGCTTCTGACACTGTTCTTTAGAGTTAGGTTTCATGATTTTATCGCAAAGAGCCGTAGATTTGGCGGCTACTACTTCGTCGATGATCATACGATCAAACTCGTAACTCACAAAGTTAAAACATTGTTCTTGACTCGTTTTTTCAGAAAACATCGTCTTGCAGAGCGATCCATTTTTCTCTTTGAGTATGATCGGTTTGAGGCAGGCAATGATCTGACTCGTATCCCCGAGATTTTTACAGCTATTTTCATCTCCGGATGATATCGCCTGAGTGATAATCTTTTCGTTCTTTTGGATCGTAGCAGTAGACTCAGCGACTCCTCGTGCCTTGTCCTCACAGAGAGTTCGCAGAGAAGCATCCTCGCCTATATTTTTACAGAGCTCGACTCGCCCATCAAAGGTAGCGATGAGGTACGTGATCTTTTCTTGACATTGTACTTTCGCAGTACTCGTAGAAATATCCGCACAGTCGTCGAGATTTCGATTGATCTCTGCGGCTCGAAGTCGGAAGGTATCTTTACAACTTTCGAGAGAGAGCGTGAGTCCTTCACAATCACTTACTGATCGAGCCTCGGATATCTGGTCCGACTCGATACTGCGTATACAAGACTCTTTTTCTGCAGCTGACGCGAGACTATCACAAGATTTGACCGAGGGACTCGGAGTATCTACCATCTTTACGAGTGGAGCTACTTGGATTTCTTCTACCGATACGGAGTTTGTAGGAGTAGAGGATGACGGAGTCGGATCTGTCCTACTTTTTGAGACGAGATAGAGCGATCCTCCAAAGAGTAGGATGAGTACGAGACTAGCGAGGCTGATTTTGAGGGAAGATTTCATATTAGTTTTTTACAAAGCCAGGAGGAGGATTCGTCTGAAGTTTTGCGTCGTATTCGAGTATGAGGGGAGAATTATATGTATTAGCATCTCCCGTTCGAGTCACGGGGATAGGAAGAGAAGCTACTCCAAAATTGACCGTTGCTGGAGTAGAATAGTTCATCACTCTACCACCGGCTGTTTTGATCGTTGCTCCTTCTTTGAGACCAAATGGCACTCGACTATCTCCCATAGAGTTATTGCTCACTCCGATATTAGATTCAGCGATACGTCCATAGCGTCGGAGATAGATGAGGTCATAGGTTTTCGAGCTGTCTGCCGTACAAGTGAGAGCCAGATAGTCGATGGTACCAAACGGACAGTCGGGAGTAGCTTTTATACTTCCTCCCACCGTATTTCGAGTTGCAAAACTTCCCTTCCAGTAGAGTTGATTGAGGAGATCGAGCTCACCTATATTTGATCCACGGTAGATAGTGCCGTCTCATCGAGCACTGACGATAGGTCCTTCAGAGTAGACGATACCGACTCCGTTCGTGATATTTTCCGAGATACGGACGATATTTTTATTTCCATCTTTGTTTCCGATGAGTACGAGCCCGAGGATACTATTCGTATCTGCATATTTCATATCGCTCTTGATAAAGAGATTTCCATTTTCTATGATGAGCGATCTCTTACCCGTGATAGTACAGACTCCTCCACAGTCGAGTATCACATCGGTATCTTTTACGTACATGATCGTTTCCTTTTCGAGATGAATACCCTTCCCAGCGTTTGAAGAACTGGCAAAATCTAGATTAGTCATATTGAGACTCCCTCCAGAGATAACACCATTTCCTCGGTCTTTTCCGGCAAGGAGCTTTTCTACTGATTTATTGACGTCGGTCTTGAGATCGGCGATCGAGATCGTAGAGAAGTCCTGAAATTTTGAGACAGCAGAGCCAGTAGTCACATTTCCAGTATTTTTAGACTGAGTGAGACCTCGTATATCGAGCTCTGCTAAAGTTATCTTACTTATAGGATCGAGTACAGTAGGATCAGGAGTATAGATAACAATTCGAGATCCATCGTAATCAGTAAATCCAGTTTGTACTCCCGGAAGCTGTACATACTTTGCTCCAAGTTTGTATCGAAGTGCGGTACTGAGTCCTACTTCTGTACTTGTATTTGATATACCGCCGATAGTTCTTGGCGTAAGCTTCAGTATTTTACTAGTTCCAGTAAATGGTGCATCTTGTAGGTTTTCATCCACCGTAGCAAATACTCCAAGAGGCCAGCTATCATTTCCGGTTCCTATATAGAATTTTTCATTCCGAAGTCCTACCCCCTCCAGATTTATATTTTGAAATCTCAAAAATAAATTAGAGGTAATAGGCTGAACGAAGAGTTGATGTGATGTGAGTTGGGAGTCAATAAAAGCTGCTCGCTCGAGAGTTACTTCTTTTTCTCTTCCTTCTACGAGTGGGGCAAGGCTCTCGATTTTGTTGTAGATAATACTCGGCGTATATCGAAAATCTACGGGAGTGCTTATGTACTCAAATTTCGGATTTTGACCTACTGAAGTGTACCCTGGAAGGGCATTTGGTGTGAGAGCCAGACTCGTGAGGGCGAGATTGGCGGGGAGAGATCCATATATCGAGGTATTTTTCCCGATATCCATGTACTCATTTTTGGTAGGGACCGCACTTTTCAGAGTGACCTCTATCTTTCCTTGAGCGTAGTCATCTACATTGCTTCCGGTGAATACAAATACTTTCTTTGCGTTACTATTTGAGAGGGCTCCTCCACCGAGGGTATCACCTATACCATCTTGAAAGGCAAAGTCTACTCCATCTCCTGTAGTGGCCGTCTGTATCTGATCTGAGCCAAGATTATTAGTAAAGACTACATCGGTCACGAGCTCTTTCACTCCTGTTACGGGGACGACTGGATTATTAAACTGATCTCTCCAGGACAGCCGAGTACTATGAGTATCAGAGAGATTAGCTACCAGTATAGCAGAGCTATTTGATGCATAGGTAGCCTGAGTTCTCGTACGGTCGGGTACATTTGCGACCACCTTAAAGTCAGTATCAGTAAATACGTTACAGTTTCCGACCATGTCACAGATGTTGTCCATGAGTTTTTGACCACTCAGGAGAGCGGTTTCTATTTCCCATTCGTAGTTTCGGTATCCATTAGCGAGGTCATACTCCGGGAGACCAGTTCAAGATGGAGTCACTCCGGCAGCTCGAAAGTTGTGATCCATCTCTACGGTTGATGGTCCGAGCACTTGCACGGTGGCGGTACTTCCCGTGAAAAGGTAGGGAGTCTTCGTATCTTTGTTATTTGCATTTTCGATACGTACCTGAAATGGTCGAAGTCCTGCACCAGTATCTGATAGATTAGTGAGGGCTATTTTTCGACTCGCACTCGCCGCAAAGTATTTGAGATTTGATCCACTATAGAGGGCTTCCGGACCTCCATTTCCGTCATTTCCTGAAGCAAACGTGATATTCCCTCGTGACACACTGGGTACGCTATTATCCGGAGCGAAGGTAAATTGAGTAACGGGAAGAGCGAGATCACCGGCGTCCTCTACGATCACTCGAGTATTAACATCAGCAGTAAATGGAGAGAAATTCCCCGCTACATCCGTACAGCGGCTCGCTGAGTCCGGTCGAAATATATCGAGAGCGTAGGATGAGTTTCCAGACCAAACATATTGATGAGTCTCTGTTTTGGTAGGAGTCGGAGTGGGCAAGATAGCAGTCCTTCCGGCTCCAATAGTAGTTTCAAACTCTACAGTTTTAAGAGTAGAAACACACGTTCCCGCATTAGAACAAGTGACTCCAGTAGTATCTTTAGAGTCTACCGTGACGGAGTATTCTCCAGCACCCGCTACTCCTCGGTAGTATATATTTCCATTATGGAAATACTGATTATCAGACTGTCCTCCATGCAGTCTGATCTCCTTTACGAGACAGATCGGCTTCACAGTATCTATATTGTAGGGACCGTAGGTCTTTTTATCGGTGATATTATTAGCGTTATCCTTGGCCCATATCTCTACTTTATAGGTACCATCTTTAGTCCACATAGTCTCAAAATCTATCGTACTCGTACATCCTATCTGTCGTTCTCCGCTATCCTCAGCTCCCCCCATGGTATTGGTACCAAATATATGATAGTAACACATCTCTATTCCAGTTGTCTCGTTGGTAGTATGACTGGGTACAGGGGCTGGGTCAAAAGCACTGGTAGATGACATAACGATACAAGAAATACAGAGTATTTCGATAGATCGAAGTATAATTTTTTGTAGGGAATTGAGGCTTTCCATAGAGGGATTGATGAGAAACACTAGCTAGTGTGTCATACTATTCCGTCATTGTCAATATCTGTTATTTCAGCGGAATTTACGTGTTTCATGATAAAAGCATACTCAATACTCTCTTTGTCGGTGAGGTGAGCAAATATCCAATCAAAGAGAAACATAAAAAAGCTACAGTGTCCATCAAACACTTGGTTGGTATAGATATTTCCTCGTGCTTGATAGGACTCGATCGGAC
>JANOQA010000073.1:0-3125 GCA_031422145.1 bacterium
TACTACCGGAGAGGCAAGCTTAGTAACGATCAGTGGTGGATCTGGAGCTACTGTGAGTGCAACCCTCACTGGAAGTGGAGTCTTTAGTGCTCTCGTACCACTCACGGCAAATAGTACTAATACTCTCATAGTCACCGCGAGTGATGCAAGTGGAAATAGTGCTACTGGCTCCGTAGTTATCACTACGATTTCTGGGTCTGGATCAAGCTTCAGTGGAGCTCTATCAATAGGATCTGGATCAACTCTCGGAGATGTGAGTTCTGCAAGTGGAACTGGAGGTATCACGAGTACTACGCTCGTCACAGTACAAGCTCCCGTATCTTTTGTAGGATCTGGATCTGGGAGTCGAGTGACTCTTCCAGTAGATACGACTATTCGTACGGCTTCGGGTACGGCTTTTAATGGATCAAACATAGGAGCTTTTACTGGAGCAGCCCTGACACTTGGGAGTAACGAAGCTTCTAATGGGACGTTCTCATTTGGACTCGCAAATACAAGCCTCCACTTTAGCAAACCAATCAAGATCGAAATCCCTCTTTCTAACTACACTGGAAACTCTATTCTCATAAAAGTACAGCACGCTGGAGAGAGTAGTCCTGGTACTGTGGGTCTCACAAATAATCCAAACTCTACTTGTACGAATGGAGTAGCTGGAAGTCCCTCTGATACCGCGAGTGTAGTAAACTCGGTTGCGACGATCTATACGTGTTCTGCTTCTACGTTTGTCGGATACTCAGCTGCTACGGTTGTGAGCTCTGGTGGAGGTGGTGGTGGAGGTGGGGCTGCCCTCCCTGCAGCAACGAGTCCAGCTACGAGCGTCATTACTCCTATTGCTACTCCGGCGAATAGCTCGAGTACTCCCACTCCCCCAAAGCCTCGCTTTACGGTTACGTCCCTCGAAAAGACCGATACAGTCGTTCGAGTGAGTGTATCTCCTGCTACGGGGAAGTCATTTAAAAGAACGACTTCTATTACTCTCTCGGTACCTTTTGCAGAAGGATCTCGAGTGCGAGTCCGATACGTTGATGCAAGTGGCAAAATGCAGAGTATACGTACCGCTCGAGTAAAAGATGGAGTGATCCAGTTTAAGACGAAGAGATCTGGAGTATTTCAGGTGGAAATGAGGAAATAGGAAAGTAGTCAGACGAGTGAGATAGAAAAAAGCCTCCTAATCGATACAAAAGGAGGCTTTTTATATTATATTTGCATTTGAAGAACTCATATCTATACTCATGTCATGATACGAGGTGCCAAACACATCCAGTCGTCATGCAAGATAAAAGAGGGCTTTCGGGACCTCTTTTTTGTATCTCTTTGTTTTCGACTATGAAAGTAATATTTGTGACCGGAGGAGTGCTCTCTGGTATAGGAAAAGGTATCGCCGCAGCCTCTATCGGAGCGATACTCAAAGCTATGGGAAAACAGATATACTGCCAAAAATTTGACGGCTATCTCAACGTAGATCCAGGTACGATGAGCCCCCTCCAACATGGAGAGGTATTTGTCACGGAGGATGGGGCTGAGACAGATCTTGATATTGGTCACTATGAGCGATTTCTCGATACCAATATGAATAAATATTCTTCGTATACGACTGGTAAACTCTACGAAGAAATCATCACGAAAGAGCGACGAGGTGACTACCTCGGAGCAACCGTACAGATCGTCCCCCATCTCACCGACTTGGTCCAGGAAAAGATCGAGACCGGATATCGGGTGGCAGGAGCTGATATATCGATCGTCGAGATCGGTGGGACCGTAGGTGATATGGAAAATGAGTATCTTATCGAGTCAGTTCGCCAACTCCAGCATCGACTCGGAAAGGAAAATATCATCGGGGTCCATGTAGCTCTCCTTCCTTATCTCGGAGCGAGTAAAGAACTCAAAACAAAGCCGATCCAGCACTCAGTACGGACGCTCATGAGCTATGGACTTTCTCCGGATTTTCTCATTGTTCGAGCGGATGCGAGTATTCCTACTGAAAGCATAGAAAAGATCTCGCATGCTACGGGTATCCCTGTTTCTCATATCATTCCAGCCCCGACACTCGACTCGATCTATCGAGTACCACTCTTCTTTTACGAGACGGATCTCGGAGAAAAAATACTTCAGGCCCTCCATCTTCCAAAAGTCCCAGCGGATATGTCTACCTGGGTGAAACTTCTCAAAGATATTGATGCTTCGAAAGAGATACTCCGAGTAGCTCTCGTCGGAAAATATGTCGGCCTTGAAGACGCCTACTACTCTCTCAATAGTGGACTTCACGATGCTTGATACAGGCGAAAGCAAAAAGTACAGATCGTATTTATCGAGGCAGAAGATATAGAAAAAAATGGAGTGGATATACTTTCTTGATTTGATGGGATCTGTATCCCTGGAGGGTTCGGATCACGAGGTATTTCTGGTATGATCGAGACAGCTCGTTATGCTCGTGAAAATCATATACCCTATCTTGGGATATGTCTCGGATCTCAGATTATGGCGATCGAGTTCGCTCAAAATATACTCGGTATCTCGGATGCTTCGAGTGAAGAATTTACCCCCGAATGAAATAATAACATCATTCATATCCTTCATTCTCAAAAAGACCTCGTCACAAAGGGGGGAAATATGCGACTCGGGGCTTTTCCATGTGTGATACGAAGAGATACTCTCGCAGCGAAGATATACCAAAAAGAAGTGACCTCTGAGAGACATCGGCATCGATTTGAATTTAATCCAGCGTATCGTACTACTATGGAAGAACAAGGATTTGTAGTATCGGCGAGCTCTCCAGATGGAAGCTTGGCTGAGATAGTAGAGATCCGCGATCATCCCTTTATGATAGGGACTCAGGCTCATCCAGAGCTCATATCTCGTCCAGCTCGTCCACATCCTCTATTTCTCGGATTTATAGAAGCTATGATCCTCCACTCTACAACTCGTAGTAAATAAAATTGTCACTCTTTTTGAGACTATCCGTATAGTAGAATGATATTTCTCTCCATCTTTCATGTCGATCCGACGACTCTATCTTTTTTGTATACGACTCTTTCTCTGGGGGGTGGGAGTTTGTATTGTAGGATATCTCTGTTGGATCTATATCCTTCCACAAGATATACCCCCTCGTCCCTACTCTACGATAC
>JANOQA010000074.1:0-3350 GCA_031422145.1 bacterium
CTCTACTTGGATTTCTTTTTTGGAGATAGGGTAGCAGCGCTCGACTCTTTTCGCATCTGAAATATCTGAAAGCTCGCTCCAGCAAGTATTCCGAGGACGAGTATCACCAAAATAAATGGAGAAATAGGAGCTTTTGACTCGAGAGAGGAGGTCTTGAGATCAGAGAGATCTGCTCCTGCATTGACTGGAGCAGGAGTAGGCTCTATAACGGGTGAAGGTATGACCTCTGGAAGGGATGGAGTGGGTAATACGGGCAGGGGTGGCTCTACAATCTCTGGATCAGTAGGAAGGCTCAACTCGGGAGCGGGAGTTGAAGGGGTAGTTACTGATGGAGCAGTAGGAGCTCTCAATACAGCTGGTAAAACTGGAGGAGGCAGTGGTACGAGTACTCGAGACTTTTCATATCCATCGAGGCTCGAGAGGGTGACGGTGGATCCTGGCTCTCCGAGAGGGAGGCGATAGACTCCTCCGGGTACGATCGAAGTCCCGGCGGGGATCTCTGATAGAGTGGTCCCTTGTACTTTCCAGAGGCCGATATCTACCGTAGTGTCTCCGGTATTTTGTATTTGGATATCTGTTTCGAGGGCGGTCATCGAGAGAGACTCCGGATACACGATCGTATAGTCGGATCGAGTAATACTCGACTCGAGCTCCGAGGTGACATACCCAAAATACGTCAGAGCACATGACATGGTCAGGAGAATAGCTCCAGAATAAGCATTCAGATCGGAGGGATGACCATTTCTCTGACAGGTCCACCAGATCTTAGTCTCAGGAGTACTCGACTCGAGCTTGATGTATTGGGGACCAGAGTACCTCCCTGCCTCAGGAGTAGCGGTGATAGATATCGGGTTGGCAAATGCTGTACCGAGAGAGATCATACTAGTGATCACCGAGAGCGAAATATTTCGTATCAAAAACATACCCAGAGCGTATCCGATACTCGCTACTTTCGCAATTGAATTTTTATAAAAGTTTTATATACTGAAAGCACAAATTTGAGTTCGCTCATATTTTGGGGATGATACAGAATTCTACACTTGAATTTCTCTCGCTCCGATGCTCCTCGTCGGGGGTCCCTGCCCGTCGTAAACACCAGGGACACCACAAATGCAAACACTCGTGTTGCTCGTGGACTTGCTGCATTCAAGAATGCACTCGCTCCCGTTGCTGTCGTTGCGTAGTTAATACCTCGATAGTACTGCCCGTCCGTTTCGGACGTCCCGACCAAATGGTCCTGGCAAAAACTTGTTTTCCGGTTGGTCTTTCGGGGAAATGAGTTACTTAAAGACATTCTCGAGTTCGCTTTTTAGAGATTACGAACCGCAGAATATAGAATCTCTACTCCAAATCTCATCTTTGTAAGTTTCAAAGAGATCGGGAGTACTCGAAATTTTCTATGGGAGTAGAGTTCGGTTCGATGGTCAAGTGGACACGGGGGCAGTTCCCGTCATCTCCACCAATATATAAAAGAAAGTCCCCTTTGGGGATTTTATTTTATATATGAGATAGTCATGGGAACTGCCCCGAGCGGTAGAATACTAGTTCCCATCATCTCCAACTGTATTTTTCTTTGATTTTTTATATACTACAGCAAGTAATATTCCTCTACCTATGACTCAACCAAACTCTAAAAAGTCTACTAAATCATCCCCAGTCCCTATGAGCGTAGCACAATTTCTTAAAAGAAAATTTGAGAATACTGGTATTTCGGAGGTATTAAAAAGATTGGCGAATAAATAGTATGATCTCATACATAGACTTCGAAGAGGTAGTAGATCTACATAATCAAACAGTAAATATATACTGAGGATTGGGAGGATTTCATGATGAGTGACAACTTCGATCGGTACTCTTTCATATTCAGAATGATATCTATTATCCGACTATCCTAGATAAAGTGGTTCACCTTTTCTTTTGAATGGTTCAATTTCATTGCTTTACTGATGGAAATAAGCGAACGGCCATACTTTCTACTTCTCTTTTTTTGGAAAGAAATGAGATTGAAATTGCCGACTTTGAGATAAAGATGGAAGATATAGCTATCGGAATAGCGAGAAAAGATTTGGATAAAAAAGATCTACAAAAGATATTTAAGGCTATGTTTGAGAGTTTTGGATATAAAGTAAACTAGTCCCCGTCATCTCCACTTATGGAGTATATAAAAGTAGCTTTAAATAAAAGCCTTATTTTTTACTATAAACTATTTATATATTCTTTATAGTAACTTGATAGTATATTTTGACTATACGATTTTTTACTATAAACTCTTTACACAATCTTTATACTATTTTTTAGAGTAATATGTATGAAATTTAAGAACATAGATGCCCCCATCAATAACAATGAATGAACTTTATCCACTATGGCGGGTAAAGTACTTTTCGATGAAAAATTTACAGAATTTTTACAAACGTGAATCCTAAATACTGATACCTACGATACTTGGTATAGTTTTCGTGAGAAATTTAATCAGAAATATTTAGGGAAAGATATTACTCCTGAGGAGGCTTGGTTTATACGTCAGCATATGCGACGTACTCTTTCTGGTACAAAGACCCCTTTAATAAGCATAGGTTCTTGAACTATTTTCTTTTTTCAAAAACTTACTTCCTCTGAATCTTTGCTCCATACCATAGATCATAATATGGGGACAACACTTTTTACCGATACAGATTGGACAGAGTCTCGAGGGCGGGAGTTTCTGATTAGAGGACTTCAGGAAGAGGCTATTGCATCATCTCAGATCGAGGGTGCGGTAGAAACAAGAGAACAAGCAAAGGCACTCTTATTAAAATGATGAGTCCCAAAAACACCATCTCAACACATGATAGTAAATAACTATCGAATGATTGAAATGTTACAGACTTGGGTTGATGAAAAACGAGAGTTATCTGTAGCTACTCTTTTAGAAATGCAGAGAATTCTTACTGAACATACTCTCGATGATAACTGACAATCCTGACGATTTAGAAAAGATAGTGATGAAATCATAGTTGTAGACTGAACTGATGGTACTATTCTTCACCTACCTCCAAAAGAAGATGTATTGATCCCTGCAATACAAGCACTGATTGACTTTTTCGAAGAGGACTATAAAAAATCCACTCCTTTTATACATCCGGTATTACGATGAATTATAGTTCATTTTTGGATTGGATATCTTCACCCATTTTGTGATGGAAATGGACGAGGTATTGGTAGCTAAAATGCAGCCGGGAGGTGCAGCTTCAGCTATCTGCTTAAATATTTTTAATTTCAGGTCAATATTTTCAGTAGCGGCTTCCACTACCAAATTTGAATTTTGCACACCATCTTTTATTTCTGTGAAAGTGGTAATTTTTTCCAAT
>JANOQA010000075.1:0-3386 GCA_031422145.1 bacterium
ATAACCGCTACCATTATCTCCCCCCAAACTCCTTCCGCGGTGGTCGACTCGGTCGATTGTTGGGTCGATTTCCAAAGGCTCCTGGTGTAGCATGAGCTCCTCTTCCGGTAGTGTTGTGCTCGGTAGGACGATCGTTTTGTACCGTATGTCGAGGACTTCGAATCCCGGAGTAGACACTCCCAGCGGACTGATCTTTATCTCTTCCGGGTCTACTCTCACCTCGTGGTGGGCGTCCCGATACTCCGACACGTCCCGTGCGTCCGCCTCCTCGAGGCTCAGCTTTTGCGTTGTGATCCTCGAGTGGAAATGGATGCCCACCTACTTCGTCGATCTTTTTTCCGATGAGTTTTTCTACCGCTCGGAAGTCTGGCTTTTCGCTCGCGTCACAAAATGAAAACGATCGCCCACTGGCTCCCGCTCGTCCGGTACGACCGATACGGTGTACGTACGTCTCAGCGACTTCGGGAATATCGTAGTTGATCACGTACGAAAGCTCGTCAATATCGATCCCACGAGCTGCGATATCCGTAGCCACGAGGACTCGGATCGTCCCATCCTTGAAATTACTGAGGGCTCTCTGACGAGCATTTTGAGATTTATTTCCATGGATAGCTTCGGCCTTGATACTATTTTTATAGAGCTCTTTTACGATCTTGTCACATCCGTGTTTGGTCCGACTAAATACGAGGACTCGGTCAATTTCTGGATTTTTGAGTATTTCTCGCAGGAGATTGGTCTTGTTTGGTTTATCTACATAAAACACACTCTGAGTGATCTTTTCGGCCGTACTCGATACCGGAGTGACTTCGACTTTGACTGGCCTTTTGAGGATAGTGTCAGCGAGTACCATGATCTCAGGAGCCATAGTAGCTGAGAAAAAGAGAGACTGTCGCTGCTCAGGTACGAGTCGGAGGAGCTTTCGTACATCGTGTACAAATCCCATATCGAGCATTCGATCGGCTTCATCGAGGACAAATATCTCCACAGCATCGAGTCGGATGTACTTTTGTCCGATGAGATCGAGGAGTCGACCCGGAGTAGCGATGAGGATGTCTACTCCTTTTTCGAGTGCATTTACCTGACGAAACTGGTTTACTCCACCAAATATCACAGTATTTCGAAGGCCCGTATGTCGTCCATAGGCATCAAAACTCTCTCCGATCTGGATAGCGAGTTCACGAGTCGGAGTAACGATGAGAGAGCGTATTGGTCGACGTTTTTCTCCAGGAATACTCGGACCTCCTATTTTTCTAGATTCGTGGAGTCGCTGGAGTATAGGTATCGCAAATGCGGCAGTCTTTCCCGTACCGGTCTGAGCACATCCGAGGAGATCCTTTCCAGAGAGGATATGGGGGATAGACTGAGCTTGGATGGGGGTAGGAGTTTCGTATCCTTCTTCTCGGAGAGACTGGAGGATGGGCTCTATCAGAGAGAGTTCGCTAAATTTCATGAAATGAGTATATGGCGTTAGCCTAAAAAAATATCCTGAAGCTCGAGAGCAACAGGAGAACTCGCAGAGTATATACAAAATTCGAAAAATGCGAGGGAAAATAATGTATCTGAGAATTTTGACTCTGAAGTTAGGATATGTTTAGATACAGGGAACTCATTATTTTTTGTATATCCTCCTCCTATGAGAAAATATATTGCTCAAGTGATTTTGATCACGATGGCAGCCCAAACGATCTCGTACTCAGGATTTATAGCTTTTGCCTCTGACGAACTCGTATCAAAGAATGCTATCATTACCGAAGATATCGGAGATTTTGATACTCTTTCTCTCAAGACCCAGTCTCAGATGGTTGCTCAGGCAAAGAGTCTTCAGAGCAATCCTCGACTCTGAGAGTATATCACGGCTGATGTGGTATTGGATAGTACGAGTCAATCGGTAAATTCTATAAAAGATCTCAGTAAGCCAGTGCAGGGATCTGTCACAAGTGAAGTCAAGGAAACTATCTCAGACTTTTCTCTCTTGTATGGTATCTCACCAGGACCGAATGATACTTTTCGAGTGAGTCAAAGTCGAGTATCGCCGATTGATGGAGATACTCATACCCGACTGAGTCGATACTACAAAAATCTAGAAGTGATCGGGGGAGATATGGTAGCCCATCTCACAAATGGAAATACTCTCACTCGTCTCGATGGAGAATTTTCTACCATAGAGCTCGATACGACTCCGCGTATCACCGAAAAAGAGGCTCAAAAGTATCTCGGCAAGAAATTTCATATCCTCAAAGAAGCTCCTACGAAAGTACAGACCAACGGTCTCGTAGTGTATATGAACAATACTAAGCCAACCCTCGCTTGGTCATTTGATATGACTGGTAAGGTAGAAAATAAAATACAGCCTATTCGAGTATATATCGATACTACTCGAAACTCCGTACTCGCTGAGATACCACTCCATGCATGAGCTGCGGGAGTCACTATTTCTGGAGAAGCACGTATCGAGTCTGGAGGAGGAGTCCGTAGCTTATCTGGTACGCTCGTCAATGGACAATATACCATGGAGCATTCTACTCTTGGATTTAAGATATTTAATGCCTCAACGGATACTCTTCGCTATCCAGATGCTGGTACTGGAGCGTATAGACTCTCTGATGACTGGGGGAGTACGGATCGAGAAGCTATCACTGCTATGGAGGGTATGACACAGTCGATCTCATTTTTTAGAGGATTTGGCGTAGATTTTCAGTCTCTCGCAAATACGCCACCCCTCCTTTCCGGAGCGGCTTTTCCTGCGTATATACATGATGAAACAGAGCCGGGTAATGCCTACTTTGCGGGGGATAGAATAGTATTTGGTCCTGGTATGGCCTCTCTCGATGTCATAGGTCATGAGCTCGGACATGGAGTGACTCAGGGATCATCCAATCTCATATATGTACGAGAGTCAGGAGCACTCAACGAATCTTTCTCTGATATCTATGGTACGGTGATCGAGCTCCTCTACGAAACTCCAGCATCTGGCACGGGTACTTCACCAGGAAAGAGTGACTGGCTCATAGGAGAAGATACGAAAACTGGAGGATCTGCCTTTCGAGATATGTGTAATCCACTCAATTTCAATAATCCATCTCGATACCGAGGTACCTACTGGATCAATAGTTTTTTCGATAGTGAGGGGGTACATTATAACTCAGGAGTTCAAAATAAATTCTTTTGTCTTTTGGTAAATGGAGGGGTTGGTGAAAATGACGGACTTCTCTATTCTCTCGCTGGAATAGGACTCAATGACGCAGTAAATCTCGCTATGGAGACCAATCTCTCGTATATCCGGTCAGATGCGACATACTTTGACGCACGAAATGCGTGGATTGCTGCTGCAGAGAGTATAGCTCCTACTCTCGTCCCACAGATCAAAGCGACCTGGGACGCCGTTG
>JANOQA010000076.1:0-3364 GCA_031422145.1 bacterium
GCCAAGCAAATCCCTCTCTTTCCCTCTTGAGATCAGTCAGAAAGGGGAGAAAGTATATATTTATCAATATTATTAAGGAATACCGCTATTTTGGTTTGCCTTTTATCGGGCTTCTCCTATAATCCGCCGGTAATTTCAAACTTTTCTATATGGAAAAACTCGTTCTCGACTCCATTCCTCGTGAAATCGGACTCAAACTTCGGACTCTTCGACTCGCATCACGAGTACCAGCGGTAGTCTATGGTCATGGTATTTCTCCAGTACACGTGAGCGTTCAGTCTTCTGAATTTCTCAAACTCTACCGTAAAGCAGGAGGAACTCATCTCGTAGATCTCGTACTCGATGGTAAAAAGACTACGGTTCTCATCCATGAGACTCAAAAGCATCCAGTGACTGGAGTATTTCTCCATATTGATTTCTTTGCGGTGAGTGCGAAAGAAAAGATCCACGTAGAGATCCCGGTATCTCTCATCGGGAAGTCTCAGGCAGTAGTCGAAGGAGCGGAGGTCATCCAAAATCTTCATATGATCGATGTAAAAGTTCTCCCTGGAGATCTGATCGATATTATCGAGATTGATCTCGCTCTCCTTGTCAAGGTAGGAGACGTAATCCACGTATCTGATATTGCGGCTCTCTATCCAAAACTTGAGATCCTCACTCCGGGAGCTGAGTCTATCGCGAGTGCTGCTGCACCAAAAGAATACTCCGATGAACTCGAGGTATCTGATATTGCTGATGTGGCGAGCGTACAGAGTGAAAAAGCTGCCGAAAAAGCTGCCGAAGGAGAAGCCAAGTAATACTTTTCATCTTTCAAAAAGTCCCGATCTGATCGGGACTTTTTATATTGAGAAAATATGTATATCCGATATACTCTCTCATAGAATATATCATTCCACGTATGATCATCAAACTTGTCGGCGAAGGCGAAGACCTCGCCAAACTCGAAGCCCTCGTCAATAGCTCTCTCGCCGA
This sequence comes from bacterium, assembly GCA_031422145.1. Taxonomy (GTDB): domain Bacteria; phylum Patescibacteriota; class Gracilibacteria; order BD1-5; family UBA2023; genus JANOQA01. The sequence goes on from JANOQA010000076.1 coordinate 973, forward strand.
GCTCAAACTCGAAGATCTCGTATCGGTCAGTACTACGAGCGACGATCTCTATAAAAAAGAGCTCGGTATCACCCAAAATCCTGCTCTCTGTATCGAAGAGTCATCGATCGACTTTAAGGATATGATATTTGAATGAGTGGTACCAGAGCGAGCTGAGCTCAACTCTATGTTTGTCTCGATCCTCGGATCTTCCGAGCCGAGTGGGGGATCTTGCTCTACGGGAGGTGAGTCATCCGGGGGATGTGGGACTTGCTCGACGGGAGGATGTGGGACGTGCTAATCTAGTAAGTGTGTCTATGTAATATCTCTCTATGAAAGGAGAGATATTTTGTAAAATGAGTTCTTTAGTATATAATTCAGTTACTTTGAAACTCAATTCAGTTACTTTGAAACTCAATATATGAAACATACAGATCTTCTGAAACAGAAGATACTACAATTAGTACAGCAAGAACCAGGACTTTCTGCTCCAGAAATAGGAGAGAGGCTCGATATAAGTCGAATCTCTGCATTTCGTCATCTCAAAATTCTTCTTACATTACAAGAAATCCGAACTAATGGCCGCAAAAATGCTACACGGTATTTTCCTCATGAACTTCAGTCACTTCGTATACGAACCAGTCGACAGTCGAGTATACTTTCTTTAGATCAAGTGCGTATTTTTCGGGAGGAGCTCGTGTTTGCGTTCGTAGATCAATACGGAGAAGAACAGTCTTGGGAAGGCATAGAACATACTTTTCAGAGATACTGTATGTACATTGATGCTCAGGATATCATCTTGACTGGATTTGAGGCATTCCTCGCCTGGTGTCACGATCCAAAGCATGATTTTCGAGATCGTATCATAGAAAAAGCTATGGAATATCTCGAGATCGTCGGGAGTATCGAGTACCGACGCAAAAAACATGGCTTTCTCGATGGATCTGAGTCTGCTCGGGCAAATCTAGCGGGTGAGATGGAAATAGGATTTGATACCTTCCTCTTTGCGATGCCTTCTGTTTTTGAAAATGGATTTGGACATACTCGTACGGCCGTGAGTCTCTACTACGGTAAGCTTGGACATCGCCATCTTCTCGAACAAGCGATCGAAGGTCATATAGATCGTATAGTCGGATACAGTATATCCCAGAAAGTCGACGGTCTAGTATTTACTCCACCTTCTCAGGGGAGATCGGTACAATTCCGAGATATACTGAGATCCAAACTCTCTCTGAACTTACCGGAGATATCTGCAGAGAAGATCCCCACTCTCGGGCGAATCCTGCAGCCTCAGAAACTCATAAGAGATCGGGCGGAGAGGATCAGAAATGCTTCTACTAGCCTCCAAATGACTACCCCAGACTATATCACTACCTACCAACATATTCTCATCTTGGACGATAGCTTTACTACCGGAGCTACTCCGAATGCTATCGCTGTCCGGCTTCGAGAGACTGGATATGCCGGTCAGATCACTATTATCACGATCTGTGGTTCATTTCGGTATGATCTTGCTATCTCTGAAGTAGAGATATAGGTCTAGAGTCCATATACTTGGCGTACCCCATTTTCTAGAGTGGTCATATCAGCTGGGCTCAAAACTCCGATATACTTTCCGAGACGAGATTTATCTATGGTACGAAACTGATGACAGAGAGCGACAGAATCCTTCCCAAGAGAAGGAATAGCTACTACGAGAGGAGGAATGCTTTTTGCAGATGATGAAAGAGGAATTACTCCGACATGATAGAGTTTCTCATTAAAAGGAGTGATAGAAAGTATTACACAAGGTCTCGCATCTCCCTGTTGTTCGCTCCCTTGAGTGGGTTCGAGATTGACTCGATATACAGCTCCACGAGGAATTTTAGACATGGTAATTGAAGATTATTTGGGTAATCCATCTCCTATGGTTGCATCCCAGAGAGCTCCGTCATTGCGACATTCTTGGAAAGTTGCATCTGTCATATATATATCTGCGATTTCTCCGAGCTTTTTTTCCTGTATAAAAAGAGCTTGTTCCATGTATTGTTCCATAACTCTACTTCGCTCTCCAGCTGGGACTGCAGCGTTAAATCTCTGAAGTATCGGAGCAGAGATCGTATATGAGGTACGAAGGAGAGTGGGAGACATAGTATGAAGTATTACTAAATATTAGTATAGATACTTTTTTCGGACTTTCAAATAAATCCACCTCTCCCCATCTCGCTATCTCTGAAGTAGAGATATAGGATTCTCGCCGTCATCAATCCGCAAGTGCAATTTTTAAGAAAAGGTAGATAGATAACTGTAAAATACTTCTTTTGGTGTTTTGTATCCGAGAATTTTACGAGGTCGATTATTGAGGTAACTCGCTACGCTTTGTATTTGTTCGTCTGTTACCTGATCAAAGTTAGTACCCTTCGGAAAGAATCGA
>JANOQA010000077.1:0-9599 GCA_031422145.1 bacterium
CTCCGATAAACTGGTACAGATCTTTATCTCCAGAGAGTATAGAAATCTGGTTTTCTGGATCTTTTCGAAGCTCGGTTACGAGAGTCCCGATGATATCATCTGCCTCAAATCCCTCTTTTAGTACCATCGGGATCTCCATGGTATCGAGGAGCTCAAATATCCGAGCCTCCTGAGACCGTAGATCATCGGGCATACGGTCCCGAGTACCTTTGTATTCTGGATAGAGCGTTTCTCGAAAGGTACCTCATTTGGTATCCATCGCAAATATGAGAATGTCTGGCTTTTCGTAGTCGTGGAGCCCGATGAGCGTCTTGGCAACTCAAAATACCGCATTTACTGACTCCCCTGCTTTAGTCGTAAAGGGAGGAACCGCATAGAAGAGTCGATATATGAGGTTGTAGCCGTCGATGATGGAGATCTTTTTCATAAGAGTGAGTATACGAGCAAAAGTGAATTTCTCCATTGTAAATCCTCTCGAATCCGTACAATATATACCATATATTCTAGTCAAAATTCCATGAAACAGTACGAAATAGAGCTCAAAGTATTGCTCGGATCTACCACAGACCGAGATCGTTTTATGACGAACGCTCGAGCGAAGTTTCCAGATCTCGCACAAACCCTCGACGAAGCTCAGCTCAACCATTATTTCACCGGGGATGTCAGCACTCGGATAGCTGATGCTTTTGTAGAGAAAATCTCCACAGAGCGACTCGGTGAACTCCGGAGTATCATAGAAAAAGGGTCAGATTTTTCGATACGATCTCGCTTTATAGCTCCAGATCGGACTATTCTCGTGTTTAAAGTATCTATGGGGCATGGATCTGCGGTACACGGAGCGATCCGTGAAGAATGGGAAGAAGAACTTCCTGGTATGTCGATCAATGAGCTCGATGCTCTCCTTCTTTCTACGGGACTCATCTATTTATCCAAATGGTCTCGGAAAAGACAAACCTTTGAAACAGGGACCGGTATATCTCTTTGTGTCGAGCAAAATGCTGGCTATGGACACGTCGTCGAGATCGAGCGAGTCGTACATACCGAGCGAGATGGAATACTCGCCCGAGACGAGCTCCGACGACTCGCGAGAGAACTCGGATTTGAGGCGGTAAATCCAGAAAGGCTCAACCGAATGTTTGCCTACTACAACCAACATTGGCCCAAATACTACGGAACGGAAGAAATATTTACTGTTCTTTAATTTTTTGTATATGTCGCATCCAGAGCAACAATATCTCGATCTCGGAAAAGATCTGATCGAAAACGGGATCTACAACAAAGATCTCGGAAGTGGAGATGTGACGTACAGTTTCTTTGGAAGACAGTTTCGTTTTGAATTCGAGGATGGCTTTCCTCTTCTCACGACCAAACGAGTCTATTGGAAAGGAGTTGTCACGGAGCTCCTCTGGTTCCTTCGAGGGGACTCAAATATACGATTTCTCGTACAAAATAATGTCCATATCTGGGATGACTATCCGTACTATATCTACAACAATAAAGTAAAGAAAGGAACGGAACCCGCTCTGACAAAAGATGAGTTTATAGCACAGATTCTTGAGAGCGAAGATTTTGCTAAAAGGCATGGTGAACTCCCTCGTATCTATGGAGAGCTCTGGCGACGATGGCCCACCAAGACTCCGGGACGTACGGTAGATCAGATAGCGTGGATCCTCAAGGAGCTCAAAGAAGATCCCTACGCTCGAAATACGTGTCTCACCGCCTGGAATCCTGAGTATCTCTACTCTATGGCTCTCCCCGAGGAGGCCTCACGGTATCCGATCTGTCACGGATTTTCTCAGTACTCGATCAAGGACGGCAAACTCTATGGTCAGCTCTACCAGAGATCCGCCGATCTCTTCCTCGGAGTCCCTTTTAATATAGCGTCGTACTCACTCCTCGTATACGTGATGGCACACCTTCTCGGAGTGAAACCTGGAGGATTTGTGCATACGTTTGGTGATGTACACATCTATGAGACCCATATCGAGCAAATGAAAGAACAAATGGAGCGTGATCCGAGAAATTTTCCAAAGATCACGATCGATCCAAATCTCAAAAGTATCGATGATCTCGATTTTCATCATATCATCCTCGAAGGTTACGAGCCACACCCACCGATCAAGGCAGAAATGGCGATCGTCGGAGGTATGGTAGGACGAGATGATGATCTCGTCTAGTCTAAATTATTTACATAGTCTACTATTTCTGAGGGAAATGTATCTAAAACGTACGTACAAATGAGTTTTTTGTTATTTGAAACTGCTATTTGAATCTGTGGAGCGAAGACCTCCTCTTTGATATCTTCTTTTTTTCCGTTAATTCCATCTTCAAATTCATTCGCGTAAAGGAGAAAGTTTTCTAGTGTGAGTGGATGAAGTATTTCGAGCTTGAAAGAAAGAGTCTGAGGAATATTCTTAGTAAATGTACGAGATACCTGTATTTCCTCCCAAAGTGGTCGATCGTGGTACGTAAAGAAGCCTTCAAGCCAATAGTCATCACTGAAAGATGATACCGTATATCGCAACGTATCAAGAGTGATATTTTTTGTGGTAGTGAGAGTTATCTCTCAAGAAATAGTATGTCACGAGAGAGATACTCATACCATCTTTCCTGATATTTCAGTACTCGTCCTAAATCTTTTATAAAGATAACCTCATCATCGACTCACTATCAATGTTATTGATACGACAAAAAGAATCATCGCAGAAATAAGTATGAGTCATCAAAAATCCATAGAAAATATTTTTTATAATGAGGTAACTAAAGTGCTCATATAGATTATATCTAGTTGACTCGGATCCACCAAAAGCTCTTATTATTATCTTCGTTGGACTCAGCTATATTTGCGTAGATATCAAGCTCCGCAAAGAACTGATTGTTATTTCCGTTGGTGACTATATTGAGATTAGAAAAATTCACATATACCTCTGTACAACCCCCTCGTTCCAGCTGAGCATAAAACGTAGCGGTAGTCGAGTAGTTTCCATTACTGATGCGAAGGGTCGAGCTCTGAGAGCTATACATCTTTTCTCCCCCATTACATACATTTGCTATAAACTCAGATCTGTTTCCATTTTGACGAAGATTTTTGAGAGATAGGTCCGACTTATCATTATACCAGCCTGATTGGGTCGGAGGGGTATTTGAGTTATTTGACCAGGAAGTAGAGTTATTTGAGGAAGTATCTCCATCGGCATAGTAGCTCGCACATACCCATTCATACGAACGTGTTTGAGGATTATATGCATTGCAAAAACTACTCGAACCAAGCGTTCTATTTTCTACTCGGCGTACATTTCCCTGTCCATTCGTCGTGACTGGATTGATAGACCCATAGTTGTAATTGTTTGAGTCGTAGTACGGAGTATTCCAGTTTTCACCAGGTCGACTAAACATGACTCCATTAGAGTTGTACCATGGGTAGTAGGTACCATCTCGGATCACATAGACGATATTTTGCTGTCCTTGACGGATTGCCCAAGTAGGGTTGGCTGGACTAAAATCTCCATTCGTAGCTCCATTTCCAGAGCTACTAGATCCTCCACTTGGATAGTAGGTATGTCCATCTTTTACCGTCGTCGTATCTGTACCACTATCCCAGAGATCATACACGGGATCGACTTTAGTAGATACCGTCTTTTCTGATATTTCTGAGATATCTACTCGAGCTTTCTTGGCTCCGAGACGGAGGGTATTGTTGTTGGTCTTGGACTCTGCACGATCTCCGATCCATTCGATCATACCCTGTACCGATACTTTTCTTTTACTACTGACTACATACCCACTCACACTCTCGAGATCGTAGGCGGTGCATTTTCCGGATGGAATACTCGTATTTCGAAAGTATCGCTCTTCAAAATTACCATCTGAGCCTCGAATAGTAGCACGAATATTTCCGGTAGCGGTACTGGTATCTCCTTGATTGCACACGATAAATCGAAAGGTAGATTTACTTCGTTGCTCGATGACGTTGAGCGTGAGATCGGGAGATCCGGCATAATAAGCATCGAAACTTGCTACTGAGGCAGTAGAAAGAGAAAGAAGGAAAATACTGAGAAGGAAAATAATTTTCATGGGAAAAATATGAAATAACTCATTTAAATCTACTTAAATATAAATAAAGTCAATATTATTGACATTTAAATTTGAAGTTTTATAAAAAACAAATATTACTGGATTCAGACTTTCGTATATTTCGAAGAATAATATCTCCTCATATGAAACTTTCGCCAGCTCAGAAATCAGTTGAAGTCATGGAGCGTATAAAAGAGATTACTCTCACTTCACATGGATGAGTCAGCTCAGCTACGACGTCTCTCACCGGAAGTTGTCACCTCGTCACGGTACTCTACGAAACCTGACGGATAGTACGGGTTCTGATCGACTGTGGACTCTTTCAAGGAAAGGGGTCCGAGAAAAATATCAAACTCGCCATCAAGCCATCTGAAATAGATGCCGTAGTAGTCACTCATGGACACCTTGATCATTGTGGACGTATTCCTCTCCTTGGAAATACATCGGATATACTCAGGCCTGAAGTAAAGATCTATATGACTCCTGTCACAAGTGAAGTAGTCATAGCCGCACTCACAGACACAGCACATATAGAGGCTATGATCTCTGAAACGAATACTCGTCAGTTTGTGAAATGAGTAAAGGGAGCTCAAAGAGATCAAAGAATCGTAATGAGTAGGAAATGAAATGGGGTAGCTCGAAATAAACGAGGAGAACGTATGAAGGGAACTGGATTTAATGAAAATATTGGGGAGGGAGAAAACGGAACACGAATAAAAAATAAAATACATGGCGGTAATTCTATCCATGCTAACTGAGATATTTCTGTAGGAAATGCTAATGAGAGATTGAAGGCACTCGGTATTACACCAGATACAAAAGTCCTTGAGGTACAGAAAGCAGTTGGAATGGTGTCTCCTCTTTCTCGACCACCACTTTTTACAAAAAAGGATATTTTACGGATCGAGCAGCATTTCCAGCCACTCAACTACGATACTGAATTAGAAATTCTCCCTGGTATACAACTCTCCCTCTCTAATGCGGGTCATGTACCCGGAAGCTCTATGGCATTTCTCAAGTTTCAGACGGGAAAAAAGGCTGAGTTTTACTCTACTCTTTTTTCTGGAGATCTTGGGCGAAACCGTGGAGATTTCTTTCCATATGGGAAACCAGAAATTCCCATGAATGATCCGATCGACACCGTAGTCCACGAGGCTACCTACGGAGATCGGACCCATAGAGAAAGATCGGAAGCTCGAGATGAACTCACCCAGATACTGATCGAGGCCATGCGAGATAAAAAGAAGGCGCTGATTATACCTTGTTTTGCTCTCGAACGTGCCCAAGCACTCCTGCACCTCCTGGTCGAAATACGTGATACGCATGGGCTAGATTTTATACTTGGTCTTGATTCACCTCTAGCATCTCACTATACCGAGATAGCCAGCGAATGTACGGAAGATGAATCATTTCGGGAGAGTCTCTCTGGTAAGAAATTTCGAGATGACATAGAGCGAGATGGTTTACATAAATGAACCAAGCTTCGTGTCATAGTCACAAGCTCTGGTATGGCTACTGGAGGACCGATACTGGATTACCTCAAAAGATACGGAAGTGATGAGCGATTTGAATTTCTATTTACCGGATATCAGAGTGAAGGAACTCTCGGAAGGGATCTCACAGATGGACGACAACGACAGGTATCCGTAGAGGGAGTCTCTCGAGAGGTACGTGCTCGTATTCGAATGATAAAAGGACTCTCTGCTCATGCTGACGAAGAAGATCTCTTTAGTATATTTCAATATGCCGAGCGGAGAGAGAAATTTTGAGCTCGACAGTCTCAATCAAAAGTAGTCCTTATTCACGGAGATCATCAAGCAGCTACTCTCTCGTATAAACTTAAACTCGGAAGACGTAAAGGACGTGGAGGAAAAGGAATACCGAAAGAAGAAAATATTATCATACAAGAAATTGATACACCTATTTCTCTCTATATAAATCCTATTTTCTCAGAAAAACCAAAGGTAAAAGGAGTTCGCGATACTCCTTTTACTAAGGCACCAATCCTACCAACAAAGATCTATCAGCCATCCGCTCGTCCTCGTCTTCGTGGAAAATAGATCATCAAATCTTGAGATGTATAAAAAAGAGAGTCTTCTATCAGATTCTCTTTTTTCGTAACTCTTTCTTATTTTTTCTGAAAGAGAAACATACATTGGATTCAACCCCCAACCTATGTCCTCTCTCATCTCTACCGACTCCTCGATACCTGAGAAAATACGATCTGCTTGGATAGCTCATCCAAAATCACGTATTACTCTCGGACTCGCCCTCCTTGCAGGAGGGCTCGTCGCTACCGCGAGTGGAGCAACTGCCGTAGCAGGAGTGCTCCTCGCGACTCGAGCTAGTATATCTGCTATCGGAGGATACATCACCTCGACGGGCCTCATAGACCTCATACCCGCAAAGAATACTGGAGTCCTCCAAGGCCTCACCTCTCCTGCTGCCCGAAGGATCGTAGGTATCACGGCAGGTGGAGTCGCTGGTCTACTCGCTCTCGGAGGATTGGATATACCTCCTTCAACTTCCGCATTAGAGCACATTCTCCCCTCTCCAGTGTCACTCACATCGAGCTCTCTTCTCTGAGTCGTGACTCCTCCTCCGATACAAGATATATTTACCGATATTCTCCGCGACCATCCCACACAGTGATGTATCACCCTCGAACAGTCCGTACGTCGGATCGAGTGATTGAGTCAAGGTATTCGTCTCGATGAAAGTGAAAAACTGATCGCCCTCAACGAGTCAGTATATGCTGATATTCGTACTCCTGGATCTCGAGTATATGAAAGCCTGAAGACGCTTGGATACCTCGAACATCACTCATTTGAAGAAGTCTGCAAAAAACTTTCCAGTGATGATATAGAAAAAATAATTACAGAAGCCTATGGATCTGTATCTGCTCCAGAAATCGTAAGTCCAGAAACTCCATCTCCCACAGGATTTCTCCTGGAGAAAATACCACCTTCCCTCTTAGAAAGGAATATATCTTCGCACTATCTTCTCGGAGCTGGAGTGGTAGCAGGGCTCGCAGGAGTTGGATATCTCGGGTATAGAGCTCTACGAGAGAGTAGGGCGAGTACTTCTCCTACTTTGGCTCCTAGAGAAAATAGGTCGCTTCCCTCGTCTCGTACCCTTCCTCAGACTTTTCCATGAAATAGCACTCATCCACTGAGTATTCCCCTCGCTCCTCCGGTCTCTCGATCACGTCCTCTATCATCTCCTGCCATAGTTTCTCCTATTTCTCCTCCTCCTAGAAGCCCTGATATACTTCCAGTATCTCTCCCTACGACTGATATTCTGCCTACTTCTACTCCCGAAGTCTCTGTGCCGTACCTACTCAGTCCAGATGAGCTACGTACTCGAGATATGGTCACCGCTCTTTTTACACAGGACTATGAATGGGCACCAAACTCGGATCGTACCAAACATACCCCGAGTGAATATATAGAATTTTTTGAGGGGAGTGCGTATGTCGGAGGATACGATGGCATACTTCGATTTGATGGAGAAGGTCTGCAGATCACCTTTATCTCCTATGACGAATCAGTACGCGGTGGGTATACGCAAACCGAGAAATTTTCGATAGAGAGAATCCTTTCCCGGGATCATCCAAAAAAATTTCTCCAAGAAATGATGGATCGAGCATTTCTCGAGATCATGCTCCAGCGAGATCAAAACAAACAAAAAGAACTCACGAATATACGAGGATTTATAATCCCGAGAGGACACGGACGAATGATATATGATCATCTCGAACAGCCTGAAGTACTCAGAAACGAAAACGAAGTTCTCGGATATTGGACGAGCAGCTCCTATCATATGAAAGATGGAGAACTTCTCCTCGAATTTATGACGAATCCCACTCTCGAAGAACAAGAATTCAGTCCAGTACATTGTAAGCCTATAGATGACGACATTAATACGTATTATCGTATGCTCGGACCACTCTCGGCTATACCACACAAAGTAAGTCGAAAAGAATATGAAATTATACAAAGAGATTTTAATGCTCGAGATACCGAATGTAAACACATAGGGAGAGGAATGTATGTATGATTTGCTGGACTCATGAGTACGTTCAACTGGCACAAACACCCAAATAGCCTCATCCATCCGAGTGGTGGAGATGTACATGAAGGACTCAATGATATGAATGAGACCTACCCAGATGCTTGTGTATATTTTTATACCATTGTCGTAGCTGTGAATGAGTCCGAAGCTCGAGCCAAACAAAATGATCCTACCTGTCTCGTACTCCCTCGTGATACCTACGGAGGTACTCGGAGCTATATCGCGAGGTCTTATAAAATGTTTCGCTGATCTCCATATACCACGGAGCCAGCAGGAGCTATGCAGCAGATCAAGATATGATTTTTCGACTAAAGATACCTGAGATGGTTCACCGGGAGGGTAGTTACGCTCTATCTTCCCGGGGGATCATCTCCCCGCTCATTAACATCAATATAGAAAGGAAATGTCATGCATTCTTTTTGGACGCTCGTTCGAGCAGATTTTGTGGTAGAGATCCTTTCCAAGATCCTCTTCACGGGACGATTTCCGAGAGCGGTCGCTCTTCTGATAGCTTTTTTCATCGGAAGTTTTCTGATCGGCTGGTGGTGTATCTTGCGAGTTTATGACCTCGTGAGTTGGATCATTCTCCGAGAAGGAGTACGAGCTCAAATATGTTTTCGTAAAATACGAAAGATAGTTCGACTTTTTGGTGATACCGTAGAAGTGCTCGGACTCGAAAACGGCTACCGAAGTATCCAGATCTCTTCAACGAGCTTTCGATACGAAGTACAGATGGTAGAAATTCGTATCTATCAAAACACAGAACGTGCGAGTTTTATACTCCACTTTTCTGATCGATCGCAGGAACTCCCCTACGAGTTCTTTCGAAACCACTGTGGAGCCTACGAAAGATATGATCTCCATAGACTCTCAATCCCCTACCTCTTTTCTCGTTTACGAGGAAATTGTCTCTAAGGAATCCCCATGAAATATCTTATCATTCTCATTATGATGAGTATAGGACTTATGGGATGTAGTAGTACTCCCGTGAGATACAAGACCCCCCAGGAATCTATGCAAGAGGTTTACGACGCTATGATGCGAGAAGGACTAAAAATGGCAGAAGAGCAAAAGGCTCAAGAGGCCAGAAATCCTCCAAAGAAAGAGGTATGGATTCCTCCTGCTTCTGTATATATTCCCCCTCCAGTATCTTCCCCTCCACCCCCTCCAAAGAAAATCCTCACTGATAAAATGAGAAAAGACTTGGAGGCCATACGCAAATCAAAGGAAAAATCATGAAACAATTCATCATTTGGTGGATACTCGCTTTGGGTTTAGGGTTTACCCCCTTAGCTCTGAGCTCTCCACTCCAAGACCAAGCTGAACAGATCGCTCAAGACTATGAAAATGGGAAAATATCCTCCGAAATAGCTGAGCAAAAGTTAGCCCAAATCCGAAAAAAAATAGAAGATAGTACTCAGTATACTTTTCCTATCAAAGGACCACCTTTG
>JANOQA010000078.1:0-4315 GCA_031422145.1 bacterium
GAAGAGAGGATCGGATAGCCCGAGAAAAACTCTCCGTATGTACCGATACTTCTCGCTGATGTATCAAACATTTTTTTTGTTCAAATACATATTCGATCGGATCTTCGATCGTGATAATATGGAGAAAAGAGGAAGTATTTAGCTCTTCTATGAGCGAAGCAAGTATGGTAGATTTTCCGGATCCAGTCGGACCCGTTACAAGGAGTAATCCAGATCCATTTCGTAAAAGATCGGTGAGTACCTTTGGAAGTCAAAGCTCCGTCGGAGTGGGGATATTTGAAGCAACGAGTCGAAAAGCAAATGAGGGACCACGAGACTCAAAATAGGCATTGACTCGAAAACGTTCTCCTTTGTACTCAAATGAAGCGTCCATTTCTTTTTCTACCGGCCAAGTACCTCTTCGATCAGCGGGCAGTACAAATGAGGCAATTTCTCGCATCGTTTCGAGTGAAAGAGGACCAAAACTATCGAGTCGCTCGAGAGCTCCTTCATGGGTACGAATAGAAGGAGCAAGATTGGTAGTGAGATGGAGATCTGGTACTCGAGTGAGGAGCATATCATCCAAGAGTCATTTAAAGCGTTCGAGAGACATACGGCTATGATAGCAGTCATTTCAGATAAATACAAAAAACGGAGTAGGTATTAGAAATTAACGAGCTCGTTTTTTATAAAACTTGGGCAGGAAATACTTTGATTTTTTATCGGAGTCTTATACTATGAGTTGTCTCTAACCTAGATTCCATGAAAAAATGAAATTTTATCCTCCTTGGACTCGGATATTTAGCTGGTTTGGTAGTTGCTACGAAATTTGCAAAATCAAATACTTCAAAATCGTTCGAGGATATCGGAGAAGATCTCCGTTCTATCCATAAAAACCTTTGGACCGATGCCGAGACTCGTATTTTCACTTCAGAAAATCGAGATCGTATCGCCAAGATGAAATCTCGAGCGATTAAGGAGATCAAACTTTTTCGAAAAGATGGAGATGCGTATGTGCGAGATCTTACAAAAAAGGGAAATCTAAAGAAAGAAGAAATCATTGAAAAACTTCAGGAACTCTATGCAGATCGAGAGAATATATTTGATACTCTCCTGTCCGAAGGAGGGGATCTCATCACGGAAGCTCTCGAAAATGGAGATGATACTGGAAAAAAGCTCAAAAAAAAGATCGATAGTGTTACGAAAGATCTAAAAAAAGAACTCACCAGTACCCTCACTCAAATTAAAAAGAAAATTAAATAAATATGACTGACTCCCCTATCCAAGATCAAGACGATCTCGTAGATCAGATTCCCGAAGAAATCATCACCTCTACTGAGCCTCTCGAAAATGAAGAAGTAGCTCATTTCAAAGATCTTCTCGCCCGACAAACGGCTGATTATCAAAATCTTCTCCGACGATGAGAGAAAGAAAAACGAGAAATGAGTACATTTTTTACGGAAGGTTTTGCCAAGAAGATCCTTCCAACCCTCGATAATCTCGATCGAGTGGTACTTGGTACTCCAGAAAACCTCCGAGCTGGAGCGGTGTATGAGTGAGTAAAAAATGCAGCAATGGGACTTTCAAAGATGCTCGAATCTATCGGAGTAGTGGCTTTTGATGCTCTCGGAAAAGAACTCGATCCTCACTACCATGAAGCCCTCACACAAGCCCCTGGACCAGAATGAATGATCGTTCAGGAGTTTGAGAAGGGATATATGTACGGAGAAACCGTTATTCGTCATGCGAAAGTGATCGTCGGGAATGGATCAACCCTCTAATTTACTCCTATGCTTCCAATGATATCAGAAATTGCCAAGATTGCCGGACTCTCTTTGGTAGGATGGATAGTGCTCGGAGCATATTTTGCCATAGCTGAAAAATGGCAGCGACTCCTCTTTATAGGAATACACTACGTCGTTAGTATAGTAACCTTTCTCCTCGTAGCCTATATCTACGTACGATATCTCCGCACACTCGAGCTTTCTGTGTTTCAGATCATGCTCACTACTATGATTTCTCTTTTCACGATTGAGATTTTATTTTTCTCTTTTATATACAAAGAGAGTACGTGGTTTCTCAATTTCACGGACTGGATCGTTCCTGTATTTTTGATTGCTTCTACTGTGTATCTTGCTACGGAATATTTTATTAAAAATTCATCATGAACATAATCCTCACTGGTGCTACGAGTGGTATAGGTCTTGCTACCCTCAAACTCCTCATATCAAAATGACATACCGTCATAGCTACGGGTCGAAATGTAGATGCTCCTGTGTATATCCATGATCAGGTTCGATGGTACTCTCTGGATATAGGATCTGATTCTTCTCGAAAATCTTTTTATGAGTCGGTGACTCGGGACTTTCCCCTCATTGACGCTCTCATAAATAATGCTGGATATGGACTCGTAAGTGCTTTTGAAGGAGGAAGTGATGAAGATATTCGTACTCAGTTTGAAACAAATTACTTTGGTACGGTATTTCTCACACAGCTCTTTCTCCCGAGATTTATCGCTCAGAAATCAGGAAAGGTCGTCGTGGTGACAAGCATAGGAGGGAAAATGTCATTTCCATTTTATGGTTTTTATAATGGGACGAAACACGCTCTTGAGGGAACTTTTGAATCCCTCTGGTTTGAGCTTCAGGGTACGGGAGTAGCCGTCAAAATCATAGAGCCAGGATTTACGCGAACTGACTTTGTGAGTCGAAGTCAACAAGTTGGATCGATCGAGATATCTCGCCTCAAAAAACCCTTTGACCGACTCATGAAAAGTCTCGCTACAAGCAAAGGTGGAAGTCAGCCTGAGGAGATCGCGGGAGTGATCTACTCCGCTCTTGTATCAAAAAATACACGACTTCGATATTGGGGTGGATATCTATCTAATCTCCTGCTGCTCCACAAGATTTTACCAGATGGGGTATTTCGCTGGATCGTAGCAGGATCGCTCTCTATGAAAAACGATTAGTTATACGCGAATGTATCATTTGCGAGACTTTCATATTCCTTTTCAAGGTTCTCACGAGCCTTTCTTTCGTATGACTGAAAGAATTCAGAATGAAATATTTGTCCTCTTTCGAGGAGTCTCTGTATAAATTGAGTTCGTCATGTTCGATAGGCTTCTTTCCCGATATGAGACCATTCTCGCCATATATCGGAGGTATACTGAGTATATCTTGATGCTTCTCGAGCCAGTATGCTCATATCTATATCGCTTAGGATTGCTTCCTGGGGAGTCTTGATATCGTGACTTTCGGTGACTTGTATGAGCGTCTTTAGATACATACTCGTCTCCGGAGTGACTCATCCGAGTGAAAGAAGTCTTTCCATCTCTTGCCCGCTAGCTACCTCGTTTCAGATATCTGTACTAGACCCTTGGATCAGATCATGAAACAAGAGAGCTCCTCCGATATGCATAAAATCACTTTCTGGGATTTTTCCTTTGAGTTGCCCGAGGGCATCGAGACACTCTCGGATATGTTCCCAAGTGTGATAGTGTCGTCCGGGTGCATTATGTCTTTTTCGGAGATCGACCACGAGTTCTGATATATTTCCATGGTATCAGAGTTTGCGAAGGATTATTCCAGCTCGAATCTCGCCGTAGAGGTCTACCATCTCGAGCATCTTGAAAAATTGAGCTTCCAAGTCTTGATCGAGCTCATGAGAAGTGCAGAGCTCTACGTAGGATCCGTAGGTAGCCTCCTTTTGTGTATGAAGGAGAAGAGAGCGTTTTTCGGAGGTTGGCTTTTGTGCAGCAATCTGAGCCTGTATTTCTGCTCGAGAAGATACCTGTCATCTATTTTTATTTCTCTGGAGTAGTCGCTCGACTCGAAGCTCCGTTTCTGCTGTCACGAGTACAACACTGTGATTGGCAAAGTGAGTCGTACCAAAGTCAATAGAGAGAGCTCCATCAATGAGGATAATTCCTTTCTTTCCGATGAGCTCCTGTCCGATCTGAAACTCTATGGCTTCTTTCATGATATGATTGAGGGTATCTCTTTTTTGAGCGTCGGTAAATACGATACGAAGAGCAGATCTGTTTATTTTACCACCCAGGAGTGTGAGTCCTGCTATGTCCGGAAAAGCTTCACGAATCCTCTCTCGTACTGATATAAAATAGGGAGTATCGAGAGAGTCGTAGATCCGGTGGCCGATAGTATCAGTATCTATGATATGGACCACCACACCGTACGCTCTACCGATATCTTGAAATGAGCGAGATATATGAGATTTTCCAGCACCCGTCTCACCGGTGATATTGATCCGATACTGCTCGAGAATACGACTTTCGAGGGCGTGTTTGACTCCAAAGTGGACAAGTCCATCGATCCGATGG
>JANOQA010000079.1:0-1617 GCA_031422145.1 bacterium
TTTCTTTTTTGACTTCGTTCACTGAGCTTTTTTTGGAGCAACTTTTGTATCCTGAGCCAGTACGAGAGCGACTTTATTTTGAGTAGCTTGGACTTGACCTGCTGGAGTAGTCGCACCGAGAGACCCTGGTGCAGCGAGAGCTCCAGCGAGAGCGAGACCAGCGAGGATCGTACTGGTACTCGGTATATTTCATCCATCCGGACGAGTAGGGGTAGTAGGAGTCATATACTATTTCGCAGGTTGAGTAAGGGCAGGAGGGGGTGTAGTGGGGGATTCATTTTCGGCGGCTCTGAGGTCCACTGCAGTCGGCTTTTTAGCAATATTTTTTGCAGGAGCCGCACTCGGTGTACTAAATCCTACTACTGGCTGATCACTGATAGAGGGTGTGACACCAGGACTCGACCTATCTTCGAGAGTATGATCGGCTAGAGCCTGTATAGCTCGGAGCGTATTTCGCCCCATGATCCCATCTACATCGAGTCTTGGGATTTGAGGAATGCGACCAATATATTGAGTGCGACCGTTGTTGACGAGCTTTTGAGCCTCTCGTACATTATAGAAATTTGGTTCCTTGAGAGCGAGGAGCATGATAGCGAGACTTGAGCCTGGTTGCCCCTCTTTTTCCACTTTTTCCTCGAGCATCTTCATGACATCTGCGATAGGGAGTGTACTTTTCAGTCGAGCTATATTTCGCTGAGAAGCCTGGAGAGCTTGCTCCTTGGTATAAAATTCTCCTTCTTTTTGTCTTGGAGGGAGTGATATAGATGAAACTGGCTTTTCTGTTGACATAAAAATGAGGTTATACCTACAACCTACTATATTTTAGATATCTACGCAAATATCTGCGTATTTACTCAGGTATGGTCTGTGGGAAGTTGATTTTAGAAGGATCCCCTTTCATAAATATAGCCCCATGTATCTTTTCTTCGGAGATCTTTTTCCAGAGTCCTGGATTTTTAGGACTGAGGAAATCTTGGACTGATTTTACGGGTCCCAGAGGGCCCTGGTAGTAGGCGTCAGAGACGAGCCATGTGCCATCAGGAGACTTGAGTATGGCAGATACGTGGCCTCACTTCTTTCCACCGGAGTGACGAGTATCAGTAAAGAGCATTCCCATATTTGCTCCAGTTGGAGCATTGAAATGACTCTTACCAAACCCAGACTCATATCCGATGTACTGATCTCATTTTCCGGATTCACGAAACATCTTCTCTACTTCCTTTGAGTATTCAGATATTCCCATCTCAAATATCGTCGTCATATCTCCGATACCGAGTATCTTCACTCCCGTGAGTCGAGAGAGTCCTCGGCGTACATTTACCATACAGAGGGTTACACTTCCTCTTGTCTCTGCCCAAAAGTATGCAGAAAGTCCTTTGATGATCTGACGTACTGACGTATCTTTGAGGGAATATACCTTCTCTCGAGAGTTACTACGAAGATCTCCGATCCCGAGATATCCAGAGAGATCATTGACGGAGTTGACGACATCTTGCATCGTGACGAGATCGTCTGGCTCTATCGCTCGATCCTGAGGGATGATACCCTGTTTTTGGAGCTGAAGGAGGTAATTGTAGTTGAAATATGCACCACGGACCTGCTCTGGATCTGGAGTTT
>JANOQA010000080.1:0-6490 GCA_031422145.1 bacterium
TTCCTTCATCAGAGAGAGTACTGGAGGAGATAAATCCAGATCTTCCAGAGAGGACACTTTCCATGCTGAGCATCTGAGGAGCTGGGGTCATTGGACTCACTGACGTCGGGGTAGGAGTACCTACTGACACTACTGTGCCAGCTATATCACATCTTCCATCGTAGAGACTCGGAGACGTATCTCCAGTCGGACAAGTATCTTTCGTAAATACCGATCCGATACTCACTCCTCCCCCTCCACCTGGGATGGGAGCACCTGAATTTCCACCTGAGTTACCAGAGCTTCCCCCTCCACCTCCTCCCGTGGCAGAGCCACCAGTATTACCAGGAGGAAGTCATTGAGTTGTAACGGTCACCTGACATGATCCACTCGTATTTCCTGCTCCGACAAGAGAGAGAGTATAGGTGGTACCGGTATCATTTGCAGGAGTGACGGAGAGATTTCCGTTTGCCATCTGAGCTCCAAATCCTGCCAAGCTAATACTCTGAGTATTGCTCGCTGACCAGCTTAGAGTGATCGGAGTGCCGTTCATAGGAGTCGTATTTGAAGCGGAGATCGTACAACTCGGAGGTAGAGGAGCTACCGTACTCACCGCCGCAAAGAGTGAGAAGTGCGGAGTACTAAAACTCACTCTTCCATTTACTGGAGTGACCGAAGGAGCGAGCTCTGACCAGTTGAGACCATCTTCTGAGGAAAGGATACGATAGGGTGTCACAGTATTTACCGGGAATGAGAGCGTAACATTCTGAGAAAGTCGCATCCCGACTCCGAGAGTATCGGCTCCTACTCGGGCAATCTTTTCGATATTCATAGCTGAGAGAGATGCTCCACTGAGAGTTGCTTTCTCAGAGACAAATACAGATGGGTCTATGAGTTCTCCGAGGATATATCCTCCATGCCATCGGATCGATCCGCTCGCCGATACTACCGAGGTGACGGCCGTAGTCCCACTCGATGTCTGTACTTGGACTCCACCCGTACCTACGATCGTAGTGACTCCGGTAGAGCCAGATCCTGCTATCGTCGAGAGGATGAGTCCAGACCCCGAGAGAGCTGTCCCAGTAGGGAGTACTTCGAGATTATCAAATCTACGAAAGATGAGGTTACCTGTACCCGTGACTGCGGTGGCTTGATTGGACCGGATAATCCTCGGAGTGAGGATACTCGGATCGAGACTCGTAGGAGTATACTGGTTGGTGAACGCTGTCATTCGGAGAGGATAGGCTCGCTCTGGTCCAACCCAATCTCGCTTGATTTCATAAAAATTATCTGCCTTACGGGCATAGTTGTGCATCTCCCAAGTATTGATCGTCTCAAAAGGTGAAGTATTTGATCCAGGATCTTTCAGCCGCTCCGCTCGGACATGGGACGCTTTGTAGGAGTCAAAATTTTCTCATTCTACTCGAAAATGCTGTCGCACACTCACATTCCAGTCACCATTCGTACGAAACTGAGACCGAGCCAGAGCAAACCGAGCTGGATTCGTCGATACATCTCGAGAGAGACTATTCGTATTTCCAAAATGAGAAGTAGCCGATACTCCATAGAGAGAATTATAGATTTCTCCATACATAGATCGGTAGTCGATCCCTACCCCAAGCCAGTTTTCCTCCGCATTGGCGATGGAGAGATTTCCGTAGACTTTTTGGTTGAGTTTAGTGAGGAGAGGCTGATTGTTGGACATTACGAATACTCCTCCTCCTTGTCCGTGATCTGTACCGAGATCTCCATTTACTTCGATGGTACGACCAAACTCAGAAAATACAACGATCGTGATATTTTGAGTAGCTTTTACATCATTAAAGAATGTGGTGAGATTGGACATGACTCGTCCAATATTGTAGTTGAGATCTTTGGGGATATTCATCGGATCAAAGTTGGACTGTGGAGCAAGCTGATCTGAGTGGGTATCATATCCTCCATCTGCCTGCATATAAAATGCCTTTCCGACATCCTGAGAGAGGAGTGTACGGAGAAATCTGAGATTGTTGGTATTTCCATATCCTGCTCCATCTGGTCCACCACTCGCCTGAGATACTCGAGCGATCTCATCGACTCGTACCGCCGCCTTAAAGAGATCGGCAGATCGATCAGGATAGGCCCGATTGGTGAGGGTTCCTTTCATGGCCGTAAAGTGAGCGGTTCGATCCACAGTAGGAAGATATCAGTTTGTTAGTACGGCTCCGCTTGGGCCGATATTTATGTATCGTCCCCCTCGAAATACATTGGGTCGTCGACCGGTGAGTGAGATCGTCGCATCTGAGGATGGCTCAGATCGTATAAGTTGTCCGAACACTCCTTCGGCCTCTTCTTCGGTAGTCGATGCATAGGAGGCGATTTGTCTCTGAGCTTCATCGTGGGATCGTGAGTGACGATTGGTCCCTACTCGGTTAAAGACTCGGAGATTGTTGGAGTCGTAGAGAGACTTGAGCGATGCGGTCCCTCCACTTCCAAATGCCAAGGCACGATTGATATAGTAGGTATCGTCGAGATCTGTCATTTGAGTCTGCGATATTCCGATCGTTCCAGAAGTATTGGTACGCTTGTTCGTATAGGTCTGGAATTCATTTTTTGGGACTACTCCATGGAGCCAGTCATACCCTCCTCCGAGCTCGACAAAGAGAAGTTTTCCGGTAGCGTTCGCGAGGACCGACTGAGCGGTATTTTCGGTCACTATGGGACGATCGATCCCGGTCTGGAGGATATACTCCGGCTGAGCGAGTACCATCGCAATAGCAGATCGGAGTTTATTTGGCTGAGTCGAAGGTCGAAATACTTGCAATGCTCCGGTCGAAGAAGTCGTCAGGAAGGTAGAGATATCATCTACTACGGTCGTCGGAAGTCGCCGAGAGAGGAGGAGGCTCGACTCTATCTGAGATATCACCTCTCGAGGGAGGAGCTCTCGAGTAATGCTGGCAGTAGAAAAAGTCATACTCCCGGTGAGTGTATATCATCCCGATCCTGACTGGATACGACCAGAGCTGAGAGTGAGCTGAGAGGTCATAGGATCGAGGAGTGCGTCATCAAACTGGACGACCCCTCGACTCGTAGTGAGCTGAAAGCTCGGGAGATTGATCGAGCCACCCGTGAGAGTGAGTAACTCTGGTCCGATAGCTCCGGTCTGACTTGCTCCACTTGCGGTAGCTCCTGTCTGAGTGAGGTAGAGTGATGCTGAGCTAATCTGGAGAGATCCACTAAATGTATTTCCAGAAGATGTCGCTACCTGAATCGCACTGACGACTCCCGTGCTCGTAGATGGGATCACCTCAGAGAGAGAGTATGACCCTGCCGTGCTATCAAAGGCGATCCGACTCGTATAGCTCATCCACTGATTTTGGATATATGAAGAGTAAAACTTTGCATTGTCGTCAAATCCATCTCGACCGAAGACAGATCCTGGAAAATACGGAGACCAGTTGAATCGACTCAGGAGATTGGTATCTCGAAGCATCGAATCAATACTACTTGGACTATTTCTATGAAGGAGCTTAATAGTTCCGATGGTGAGTTCGAGAGGGTTTTTATATAGGAGTCCATTCATACTCTTGTCACTGTACATAACATCACTCGAGAGTATATATCGTACGACCGGAAGTATTTCAAAGTTATTGGCTCGGATCTGTGCAGCGATTGTATCGAGCTCAGCCCGAGTCGGTCTTTCATAGATGTAAAACCGATAGAGTCGATCCGCGAGAAAGAGCGAAATAGCTTCTTCACGCATTGCAAAGATATAGTCGATCGTGTTATCTGATAGACCAGCATTCCCGGCGATAGGAGTCGCCATGAGAGCGAGATCGAGAGCTCCAGAGCTATTTACAAAAGGGAAATTTGCCGTTCCTCCCGAGAGAAAGAGGACTCCTGTTGAGGTATTATGTTTACTCGCATCATAGCTCACTACCTTGGTAGTGGGATCAGCGACGTATCCCGTGAGAATACGAGCGAGAGCCTGAACATCTCGATCTTCATAGTTGCGATCGTTCCCGAGTTCTTTGGATTCACCTGGTTTATAGTCTCCCATCATAAAGAGTTGTACGAGCTCTCGGGCATAGTTTTCGTTGGGATTTCTGGAGTCGGTCTGATCGAGGAGATCGAGAAATTGTCCCATCGCAAAGTCTCCGCGACCTCCGGGATTATGCATCTGTCGTTTCAGGAGATTGCGATAATTCCCAAGCATATTGCTATATATCAGATCATGCTGATCGAGGATATCTCGATGTGAGATCCTATCGGACTGGTTGACCGGAAAGATATCTTCAAAGAGGGAAAAAAGCTTTGCCTTTGATTCGTAGGGATCTCGAGCATATCGATACTGGTAGAGTCGGTTCATATGTCCGCCATCCGACCAGTTAAATCCACTCGAAGTCAAAGCGAGTATTTCTGCATCATACTGAGTACGATCTGGCCCAGTAGTATTTGAAAATACTATATTTGCCGCAGCTGCCGCTGATCCAGCTTGATAGAGCTCCGCTATATTGGCGGGAGTCGCCGAAAAATATACTTTACGAGCGAGATGCTCCGCTTTTTCTACCGTCCAAGGGCTCGACTGACTATTGGTCGAGACCGCCTGAGCTACTGGTATAAAAGTCTGAGTCAAGAGAGCTAGGAGAGCCAAAACAGCGGAAAGTTTTTTCATAAGAAAGTGAATTACAGTAATTCTTGAGAGGAATTTTACAACTAAAAAACACTAAGTCAATCCATACACCTGCGAGAGGAGAAAAATAGCCCAGAAAAGGAGAAGAATGGACCCAAATACAGAGAATGGCCGTATCAGGAAACGAAAACGATCGGTGAGATTCTTCCTCAGATATACTACGACGACCGCCACGAGTACGAGAGCGATCAATACTCCGAGAGCGATACAGAGTACAACTGGAAAGATGAGATCGGATCGTCCGATCGAGAAAAGAGCAAGGACGAGTATCCACGCAAAACCACAAGGAGCGAGTCCAGAAATGATAGCCAGAGTATATCCACTCCATTTTTCATTTTGAATGACCTTTTGAGTGATAGCTCGATACACGAGCCAAAGAGCTATTGTGAATAAAATCCATGCTCCTCAGAGAAAAATAGTAGACTGGTACTCGCTCACATCAAATCGATCGAGGACAAATTTAGCGAGGAGAGAAAGTATCACGATATCTATGAGATGCACCGCCGTAAATACAGCCGCATAGCCGATCGCCCGTGGAAGAGAATATCCTCCCTGAATGATCGCAAGTGACATAATCCCCTTGGAGTGACCCGGCCCGAGAGCGTGGAGAGCTCAGAGGAGTATGAGGATCGGTCCAAACCAGAGCCAATCTGAGAGAGTGAAATCTTTTGTACGAATACTATCTATCACCCCAAAAGCCCAGGTATTTGCTCGATTAGTCAGAGTTTCTTTTCCTTCAGAGGAAGTATTATTCGTGAGGAGTGCTTCGTTTGATGGAGGAGGAATATCGATATTTTGACGGATTCACTCGGGAAGTATAAATCCTGTGACTTTTTCCGTACGCTTTGATTGACCAGGAGAGAGATCTTTTGAGAGAGGATTCCATCCGAGAGTGACTTCCTCATAGTCACTATAAAAGTCCTGATCGGTATCTGAGACAGCTGGATCGGTACGATAGATTTTTTCTTCTTCATCCGGGAGACTATCCCCATCTGTATCGATAAGGATTTCTTTTTTCGTAGAGCTATACTCTGCCTCTACGATCTGCGATGTGAGGACTTTATAGGATTTCCGATATCCATTTGCATCGAGAAAGAGGACTCTATTGGTCTGGAGTGGCAGCTCTCGATAGATCGAGACTCGATAAGTAAAGTCAGATATCTCTCCGGGACAACTCACTCGATACGATACGGGAAATCCCTTGGTAAATATATCCTGTACCGTCAGCTCCTGTGAGGTAAAATCTGACAGAGTACATATACTTCCTTGAGAGACTATCGATACCTGCTGTCTGAGATATTCAGCGAGTACATCCATATGAGTATAGTAGTCGCCATAGGTGAGATCTCGCATCTTGAGTCCTGATTTCCCGAGGATAGACTCGACTTGTGTCGGATGAAAATAGGTCGTTGCCTCGAGTGATGTCTTGCCGATGGTAAATGTCGTGCTCGATATATCGAGTGGATGAGCTCATACAGACGATACACTGGCTGTGAGTCCGAGCGTGAGGACAATAACTTTGGTTGCGATTTTATAAAAAGCCATAGGATGATTGTATGGAATATATTATTCTCGCAATAGTCATCGGAGTCCTCGGGTATCTCTATTTCTTTCTCGGGAAGAAGTGAGCTCTCACTCAGACTCAAAAACAAAAGTTTCGATCGGAGCTCGACCGAGCGACTACTCTCGATCCAGAGCACGCGATCATCGTCGTAGATCGAGTCCTCGAGCAAATACTCTCGGCTCTGCATGGGAAGCGTCCTCTCGGAGAGAATCTAAAAAAATACTACTCGAGTCATCCAGAGAGAAATGAACTCTGGAGATATCATAAGATGCGAA
>JANOQA010000081.1:0-5821 GCA_031422145.1 bacterium
CTACGAAGCACTCGCGGAAGGTCAAGAAGTTACTTACAATCCTGTTGAAGGAAAGCGAGGACTTGAGGCACACGATGTTTCAGCTGTATAATTTCATACTGCATAAAAAAACTCCCGAAAGGGAGTTTTTTTATGGATTAAAAGCTCGTGATGAGAGCTTCTATCTCCTATCCTCTTCTTTTTGAGTACGAAAGTCCTGAAAGATGGAGCTCACCTTTTTTTTCATATTTCGAAAAAATCCAGTAATCGTACCTATCTCTGAAAGGTCCTTTCTCGTTTTTAATACATCGGCATGTTTTTGTAGGAGGGGTTTAATGTGTGGGCGAGGACTGATAAGTGGGACCGGCTGAGTCTTGGAAGAGTCGTCATCTGAGGTATCGACCGATGGACGACCTATACCTCGGAGCATAGTAGAAGAAGTGGGTATACCTTCTTCTTGCCATATCTGATTTCGAGCATCATGAAGCATAGTATGCTTTAGCTCATTACTTGCCTGAGTAGTAAGGTCAGAGTTTTTTGTGCGATCTACTACGGTGAGACTCCCGAGTATCTTTTCAAAAGCCTCTCGATGTCGAGATGAGCCATAGGTGAAGAGTCCGGATCGAGTACGAAGGGCTTCGCCGCGAAGTATTTCTTCGGCTCGATAAAAAATCCGAAGGGATACATCATCGAGTAACTCTTCGATTTTCATATTTCCGAGTCCTACGTAGTCGATGATGAGTTCGAGAGCTTTTTGAGTCCAGATGATATCTGTATGAGCTCGAGTTGAAATGAGGGCAAATGTTTTTTCTCGAGATTCTTGGCTAAATACAGAAAATCCAAGCTCACTAAATCTCCCCTGTAGAGCTCGTCGAGCCAGGATACGATCTGCTCCGATCTCTGGTATATTTTTTCCGAGTCGATCCATCGTTCTATGGCGATCGAGTCGTCCGGTGAGATCGAGTTTGCGAGATTGGTTTGCTATGGCAAATATACGAGCTTCTCCAGAAGGAAGATCGATAAGACTAGGAGATGGCAATGATAGATGAGTAAGAAATTATCCAAATCGCTTCATCACTCGAGCCCAGTTGATAACTTTCCAGAAATTTTCAAGGTACTTGGCTCGAGCGTTGCGACTATCGATATAGTAGGCATGTTCCCATACATCACAAGTAAAGATTGGCAAGTCCTCAGTAGTCAAGGGAGTGAGAGCATTACTCGTAGACACAATAGCGAGAGTACCGTCTGATTTTTTGACGAGCCAAGCCCATCCAGATCCAAAAGTAGCAAGAGCTACTTTATTGAACTCTACTTGAAAAGTTTCAAAGCTTCCCCAAGTTTTTTCGATGGCATTTTTGAGATCTCCATCAAGTTTTGAGCTCCCAGCAGGAGCCAGTCCCTCAAAATAAAAGGTATGATTCCAGATTTGAGCGGCATTATTAAAAATTCCTCCAGAAGAATTTTTCACGATCGTTTCGAGATCCTGAGATTCGTGCTCGGTGCCTGCTATGAGTTTATTGAGATTATCTACATAGGTTTGGTGGTGCTTTCCAGAGTGGAACTCGAGAGTTTCACGAGAGATATGCGGAGAGAGTGCGTCGAGTGAGTAGGGGAGCTCGGGTCGAGTATGTATCATACAATATAGTTAAATTTTGACATAGTATATCGTCCTTTGGTATGAAGTCGAGCGTGAAATTTAATTTGAGGAATATATTTTTTCATCGAGCGAAATAGGGGATGCTCTCACTGAGCAAAGCTCACTATCCTGAGTAATTTCTAAAAATTCAGGATTGATATCCATCTTCCATTTCATATACTTTGAGTATGAAAAATATTCTCAAAATTTGATCCGTAGGGATCATAGCATTTCTCCTCGTAGGATGTGGAGCATCTGGAGTTTCTACCAAGGGTACCGGGGCGTATTCCAACTCCGTATATACCTCTACCGTCACGAAAGACATCCAAAGTGCTGTATTTGGAGGATCAAACTCTAAAATTCAACTCAAAATATTTTCTGATTATCAGTGTCCCGCTTGTCAGAAGCTCCATGATCGAGTAGAGACACGTCTCTGGAAAGACTATATAGATACCGGGAGAGTCACGGCTACTTTTTACAATTTCCCACTTACCTTTTCTCATGCAAATGCAGAAGGAGACGCTCTCGGGGCTCTCTGTGCTCTCTCAGGAGGTAAATTTAGAGAATTTAGAAATGAAATGTACGCTCTCGAAGTCAATAAGCCCACATCAACGACTAAAATCACGGATACTCAGCGAGTAGAAATAGCTAAAAAAGTAGGGCTTCCTGAATGAGAATTTTCTCAATGTCTCTCAGAAGGATGGTATCAGAAAACTCTTGAAAAAGAGATCAAAGAAGGGGAGCGACTGCGTATATCCGGCACTCCGGCAATATATGCCAATGATAAAATGCTCAACTATCAAACTCCAGATGAATTTTTTGCCCTGCTGGAAGCTCTCTTAAAATAGATATAGACAGATACTATTTTTTAGATATAAAGATCTCATGAGTCAGAAAAATATCCCATGAGATGAGATGCTCATCGTATCTGAAAATCCTAATACATCGGGAGTATCGCCTCGCG
This sequence comes from bacterium, assembly GCA_031422145.1. GTDB lineage: Bacteria > Patescibacteriota > Gracilibacteria > BD1-5 > UBA2023 > JANOQA01. Next base: position 2,580 of record JANOQA010000081.1, read on the forward strand.
TATCCTCATCCAATCTTTCTTCTGCGTCGGTAGAGGTAGTACAGGCGAGACTCAAGAGGATTCTTTGTTCTCCGTCAGCGGGTATTGATACTCGAGAGTTTCTCCTCGAGCACCGTTCGCTCCTGAGTCCAGAACGCCTATGAGCGATCCTAGCAGGTGCTTTTGTAGAATGACACATCCGATCCGTGGGATGATTTTTATCCCAGATGCGTGACCCTGATGTATTTAGAGTATTTGTAGAAGAACTTTCCGATCTTGTCGCTCACCGTACGCTCTTGGATGGTACAATTTCTGTATCAAAGATGCTGGACATATCCCACAAACAGCGAACTATATTTCGAGGATTTCATGACAGATATATAAAAATTAGTGACACGAAAGTGTTCATCGATGATATACAGTGAATCTATAATATCCCGATCCATCCAAAAACTATTGAGGCCCTCGCTTTTTTCCAGAGATACGTGCTCCGAGATTTAGGGACCGCTCTCCAAACCCTGACCCCTCTCAAAAATGTAGCTGATCCAAAAGCTATCGAACAAATGGCTCAAATATATATAGCTCAAGGCGATGAGGGTCGAGCGAGGACCCTTTTATTCAGCAGATTTACTGATACGCTCCAGCATGAAGGATTTGATCCTCGACTGGGTCAGACTCTTTTTCGCCATCTTTCAGATACTTGGGATATGCCAGCCCGTGATAGAGTACGAGAGATTTTGGTAGGACAAGGAGCTCTTTTTGATGAGTCCATCTCGCTCCATACTTTCTCCCAGTATGCTACCGGGGATATCACTCAAGATGTAGTGTTGATCCAAAGGACTCGTATCCAGGGCTATGATTTTTCGCAAGTGGAGATGAAAAACTATATCTATCAGATCGCGGAACTCACTCAAAAATTCTTTACGAGTGATCCGGATTTACAAGATCCAGAAGATCGATATCTCCATATCTCGTATCTCCAGCTCTGAGCGATAGAACTCGCTCATCGATGACTGCGAATTTCCTATCTCCAGGCTCTCAAAAATCTCTGGGATGAAGGGGGAGTATATACGACTGACAGATCTCAAGGTTTGATCGCGTACTTTGATCAGTATAGCTCCCTCTATCTCGATGACCTTACGGGTCGCCGAGAAAATGACGTCGGAAACTTTGAGTACTACCAGCGAGACTCTCAGAGACCCGATGGCCTGATAGTATCAGCTGTGGCTCCAGTAATACCCGATATCTCTTCTCTACGAAGTGAGTTTATTTCTCCTCAGTCAAGTATACCCGATCGAGCTATATATTTTCGAAATTCACTGGTCGCTCATTTTGGAGAGCTTCTCAGACTTTGCTACTTTCGGGAAGATCTCCCCTCTCTTCAGATCATGCTCGACCTACTCATATCTCTCCACGAAGGCATGCTGAGAGAAAATATCCCTCTCGTTTTTATGATAGAGTCTCGTATGAGAGCTATCGAACAGATGGAGGTACGCTTTCAGTCATGGCCTCCTTTTCTTCAGAGCTTTCGGTACGAGATGCAAGAACTGATCGATCAGGATATGACGGTCGATACTCGTGGACAAGCCATGAGTTCTTGGATCGAACATCGTGAGTACTATCAGAGCCCTGATATACATCGCTCTCTTTGGAGTCTCGGAGAACTCATCCTGCGAAATGGGTCGGAGGATGAAATACAGATCGAAGTTTCTCGTATCTATACACTACTCGAGGCATTTGAAAAAAATCCGAGAAATAGCCAAGGAAGGATCATCCGTCAAGACGTAGACCAGATCATATATGAGGTACAGAGAATCTTTGCTTGGTATGCGACTCTTCCGGATTTTTCTCCGGATACATGTATCAATCTCTCTTTCACTCCCCTTTCAGAGCTCTGACCGAGACACCTCACTGATATACCCCTTTTCATAGCTCTCCTGACCAAGTTTGTTTCGTTGGATCTTGAGGTATCTGAGCAAGAGATCGCTGCTTTAGAAAACCAGATACTAGAGCAGGTCTCGGGAGCTTCTGAGATACGATCGATAGATGAGTATATAGAGAGACTCCTCGAAGGATATATCCTCGAGAATGGTACCGAGGCTTCACTTCCGGATGATCAAATCCAAGCTCTGAAATGACTCCAGGGTATGATCATCGAACAATCTCGATCTACTCCAGGAGAAGAAAGTCTCTCGGGTCTTGGAAAGATATTTTATGCGGCAGAGTGCGGAGATCAGGGGGCTCTCAGATTTGCCATGGATCATAGTGCTATACTCATGAGCGACACGGAGACGGCTCGTATCTATGGTGAACGCCTCTATAGTGAGTATGCGGATATCACGGGAGTTTTATTTTTGATCGAGGATGCTCTTCTGAAAGGAGTCTACTCAGAAGCTTACGAATGGGTACTGAGAGCCCAGACTCTCGATAGTGTCTCTCTTCGAAATTTTCTCGTGACTCGGATGGGTGACTTTTTCTCAGAGTATAGAGAGCTCGTAGGTGTATCATCTCTCGGGGGGAGTCTCTTTCGGAGGTCAGACGCTCGAGAAATTACGGAATTTATATTTGATCCAGATGTGCTCCCTTTTCTACGAATGGGGTTTCGAGCGTATCTCGATCTCGATACTCATCTCTGGGATGCTCTCCCGAGTGAAACACATACTACCTGGAGAGCTTTTGCTCAGTGGCTCGAGTATGGACGGTCTGAAAATCTCATCGATGAAGCAGGAGACCATATCGGCCCGTTTACTCACATAGATCAGCGAACTGCTCTGCGTACTCTCGCTCTCGATACGGGTGGAATTTTTCATCAGGGAGTAGGAGAATACTGGAAAGAAATAGGAATACTCTTTCAAGAAAAAAAATATCTCGAACTCGCGGAGTATTTTGACGCACTCCAGGGAGAGTCTCGTCTCACATCTCTCCTATCAAAAGATCAGAAATCTTTTATAGATAAAAATACGCTTCCGACAGAGTTGGAGGTAGCTCTCTACGAGGAGTACCAAGCATTTTTCCAAACTCTTGGAAAGTATGCTACCGATATGGATCTGGCATATTTGTACGATCAGGCTGGGAGTTTTTTTCGTCGATTTTTCCCAAATTCAGAGTGCATACCACTCATCGAGAGCTTGAGAGCGACTCTATCCCTGGAGCACAATAATATACTCCAGGGGCATTTTTCGGGAGGGATGCATTAATATATATTTCATAGATTAAAAATACTATAAATCAATTGACTTATAGTATTTTTTTACTAAAAGTAT
>JANOQA010000082.1:0-8344 GCA_031422145.1 bacterium
CGTTCTTTTCTTTCGATTCTTGCCGGAGGAGTCTTTTTAGGAGCATCTGCCTTTACTGGATCCTTATCTGCTGGAGTTGTACTTGTAGAAGCAGCAGGAGGAGTCGCAGCTTCGATCTTTACCCCATTCGCTACTCGGATCTCTGCAAGAAACGCTATATCTACATCTTTAGCTCCACACGTCGCATACCGGAGGTACTCAAAGGTTCGAGTATCGAGGATACCAGTTTGGTCTGGCATTTTGAGACTCGTCTGGAGAGCCTTCACGAGCTCGGGAGTAGGATCTTTTACGAGAGATTCGATCGCGGTGAGCATCTTTTGAGCGTTTGCTTGATCTGCAGGTTTTGGCGAACTCATAAACTTCTTTACCATTTCCTTTCCAAACCCGACCATCTTATCTCCATTTGACTCTTTTCCTTCCATACGAGCAAGAAATGCTCGAGAAGTAATGAGCGGATCTCGAAATTCCTTTTGCTCAGCAGGTTTGCTATTTGTAGCTGGAGCAGTAGGAGTAGCAGTGTTCTTTTTCACCTCTCCAAAAAGTTCAGCGAGTTTCTTTTTAGATTCAGCAAGTGTTTCTTTATAGTTTTCTTCCTTGGCAAGCTTGAGATTCGCCCATCCATTTTCCTGACCAGCTTGGAGAGTCTTCAGAGCATTGAGACGTTCCGTCCATTCATCAATCTTAGTTTTCTTTTCAGGATCGCCATCTGCCATCTTATTTCCGAGAGCGATCTCTTTCTCGAGCATGGCTTGCATACCAGCCATTTCACTCTTTCGTACATTTCGAAGTTCAGCAAAGTCAGCATAGGTGAGTCCTTCAGCTTTCTCGCCGAGTCCTTTTTTAGCAATATTAGTGAGAGTTTGGGATTCGAACAGTGACATATAGAGGGGGTTATATATCAAATGTATCGTAGTTTTTTCTCTACGTCAAAAAATGGAAGAGGTTTCTTCTAGATATGTATTGATTCAAATTTAAGGAAATTATTGAGTGACTATGACAAAAGATCCAGTCGGTATACTCTCCATGAGTTTCTTCATGAGAGCGTTACTGACTCGGATACAGCCATTACTCGTCTTTCCGGTAGTCTCAAAGAGGGTTCCATGGATGGCGATCTCGGGATGCCAAGGGCCGGAGAGTACGAGCATCCCACCGTTGACTCCTCCGTACTCTTTGTCCATCTCACGTCCTTCGGCTTCTTTCCATATTTTTGGAGTTTTTTTCTGAGTGATCTGATAGTTTCCGACGGGAGTTTTGTAGTCTTTTACGACTCTTCGATCGAGCTCCCCCGGACGGTCGAGAGTTCCTTTTCCGATCCCGACTTCGTACTCGGCTTCGAGGAATCGGGTCTCGAGATCGTGTATCATCATTCTGCGGGTTGATTTATCTATGATGATAAATTTCTTTGGAAGCTTTTTTTCATCGATAGCCTCATGACTTCGAAACTGTCCGGTGAGTTTTTGACAAACTTTTCAGAGGAGAGACTCGAGATCTTCTCGGCAAAGGATCGCTCCATATCCACGTACTGCTTTTATGGTGTACTGGAGAGATCAGACCGGAGCTCCTATATTGGGCTCTGCTCTATACGATGCATCATCGAGGAGCCAGGGCCACTGATTGGAATAATATCCATCTCTTCGTACCAGAGTCTTGGATGGTTGGTAGAGGGTTGGATGCACTTCGTAGTAGGTTTCTCCCTGTATAGATCGAGAAGATAGAAGTCCGAGATCCTCTTTGAGGAGGAGGATTCGTCGTAGACTCTCCATGAGTTTGGTTTGAGAGATCAATATTCCTCCTTTGGAGGGTGATTTTTGAGAGAGGGCAGATTCGACGATCTCTCCGAGACGATCACCGACTCCTTTGATCAGAAGGATATCATTTCCTCCAGAGAGAGCTCGTATGAGACCCTGAGAGAGGACTTCTTTTTCTCAGGAAGTATTTTTTATATAGGTCGTTGCCCCTGGTACATTGAGATCATCTGAAATAATGACTCCGTTTCCTCCGAGTCCTCCATTTCGAGCTTTGGTATTTGTACCGACCTCTCCTCTGAGTTTTCCGAGTGTTTTCACAGAAAATACACCAGGAATCTGAGGATCATAAAAATTATTTACAATACTCGAGCTCATCACTACGGGCACATCGGTGTAGTATGGATTTTTTTCAACACTCTGTTCTATGGCGTGTATCTTTCCGGATAGCCGAGCAATAACCTCTCTTTTTACTTTTCTTAGATGAGTAATTTCTTCATCTATTTTTTTGATTTGTTTTGGCTTTTGCTTCTTTTTGGGGAGAGAGAGGAGCCGAGCCTTTTGAGTCTCCAGGCTCTGTATTTTCTGATCAATATATTTTTTCTCAGCTTCTTTTTTAGTATCGAGGTTTTCGAGAGCGTCGGGGATCTGATCGGCTCGTAGACGAGCAAAATTATATTTCTTTATATGTTCGGAAAACGGAAATATAGCTCATCGAGCCCCTTCGGGTACTTGTTCAGTCTGTCCAGGAGAGACATCGGTATCTGAGCTAGAGAGTCCATTTCAAAAGAAATGTTTTGGTACGACAGCGATCGGAGCAGTCTTTCTCACTCCAGATACAAAAGCTCCCCCGAGCTCGGAGGTAGGAGTGCTATATATCGAGTAACTTCGGTCTTGTGCTGCTATGGGTCACTCTCTACGAGGAGCAACTCTTGGTGAAGAGGCTTTTTCTGCAGGTTTTCCGAGAGGAGCGATATAGTCTGCGAGATCGAGCACTGGTCCGAGGATCATATTGATCCCCACATACTCACTATATCGAGCGATACTTCCACCGTATTCTTCCATCATTTTGAGAAATACTTTCTTTTGGTTGATATTTTTGGACTGGACTACCTTGGCGTACTCCCGCCCGATCCATTCGGCCGAAGGAAATAGAGAGAGCGATACGGGAGGAGTTCATTTCTCTACTCAAAACGTATATTCACGATCTCGCATGGCGAGTATTTCTGGAGGAACTTTAAAAGTCTCTATTTCCGCAGGAGTCAAATGACTAAATCGGATGTATCCTCCCTCAAAGTCAATCGCTACGATCGCGGAAGGATTTCATTCACGTATTTTTTCGATAATACGCTTTGTTTCTGGTACAGAGGTGATATCTCTCCCAGATAAAAATACACACCCCGTGTCTGGATAGGTACGGAGTATATCAGCTGCCTTTCCTCCGATACTACTACTGAGTCGTCTGGCCCATTTTTCGCTTCCAGGTATGCCGAGAGGAGTACCGTAGAGATCCGTACAGGTAATCTCTCGGAGAGCTTTTTCAGGGGTGAGATCTTTGATCTGAAATCGATGATCGAGTCGACTGTGCTGAGTATTGACGAGATCTTGTTCTTTTTTGTCCGTTTTCATAAATACCCCGCTACTGATACCCTGAGCCAAGATTCCAAAACCTAGGTATTTCTTGTACTGATATACCGTCTGTCCGACTCGACGTAGACGAGAGGGGAGAGTATTTGTATCTTCAGGAGGGGGCGACTGATTTGGAGAGGAGACCAAGATAAAAAATTAGTATCTAATTACTATTTAATAGTAATGTCAATGTGCGAATCTCCAAAAGAAAATCTGTGATCATTCATACTATGAGAAATTTGCTCTATTCTCGTATATATGTCATACTAGAGACAATATCTCATTCTCAGATTTGATTCGAAGGTAGTCTATCTTTTCCTATCTAGCCCTCTTCTCCTCCATCTTTCCTGGCTATGCCCCCAAACCTTAGTTCTTCTCCGGCTTTGACTCACTCATCTGAGTCGTCCTCCCACGCTCTCCATGATCTCGCTCATTTTACCCCAGCACAAAAACAGCGACTCATAGAGCAAATGGAGCGAGACGGAAAATTTCAACAACTCCTCTCCCGAGTAGCCAGTATCAGTGGAGCTGGATGGAAGGGCTGGGAAAAAGGAGTAAATGGAGCTCTTTCGTCGATCGGAGATGGATTTACTGCTACGGGGAAATTGATCGGAGAGTCAGCTGCCATAGCGGTACATGGAAAAGAATGAGAATTTCTCGCTCATAGCGTACAGAAAACCCAGTGGATACGAGATGCTGGAAATGTGATAGGAGAAGTGGGGAAAATAGTAGGAGAAAAGCTCGTAGATTCTCCTACTGGACTGGTACATGATACAGGAAAATACTGGCATGGAGTATATGTCGAAGGGAAAAAACAAAGTGCGAGTATGACCGCAGAGCAGATCGCTTTTTCGACGGGCAATATCGCTGGAAATATCGCAGTCGGAGCCGTGACAGGATATGCTCTAAAATGAGTCCAAACCGTCCGAGTAGTAGGATCGGAGGCTGGATCAGCTGCGAGAACTATGACAGAAATAGGAAATACTCTCGCAAAAACTCGAAGTCTTGGCTCAAGTACTCTCGGAAAATGACTAGATACCACTCTCTCTAAGATCGGACAACTCTCAGTAGAAACTCTCGGAGGAGGCTCTCTCGCAAAGGGTCACGAAAAAGATCTCGCGATGCTCGCTCATACAGCCCAAGACAGTGCTCAGTTCACCAAGCTTTGGATGGAGTGGACCAAAGTAAAATGAGATCTCCGAGATATGATCTTCGTAGCCAAGAAAGAGGGGAAATCTCCCGAGATCATAGCAGAGATTACTCGTCTCACTACCCAGAGAAATCTACTGGCTCCGCAGGTCACCGAGATGAAAAATATCCTCGAGATAGCCGGTCATACACTCAATGAGACTACCGGAGATATAGCAATTCAAGCTCTAAAAAAGACAGGTACCAAGAGAATACTCACCGCTGGAGCAAGTCAGGAAGTCCAAGTAGAGTCAAAGAAACAGGAGAAGATTTTACGAAATGCGGCCCTCGATACTACCGCTCGTCTGACGATGGTAGAAAATATCCTTCGTGAACAAGGATTTCTCGATCCTAAAAATCTCGAGAAACTCAAGAAACTCGGACTAGTAGATGATCGAGGAGCACTCTCAAAGAAAGCAAAAGACCAGATACTTGCGGGACATTCCGTAGGGAAACCTGTTCTAGAACAAGATTTTTGAAGTATTCGGACTAAAGCACGGGCAAGTCAAGATATTCCGAAGGAATGGAAGAAGCTCCTCATGGATGAGGGACTTATGGGGCCTCTTCCTACTCATCTGCAGGCCAAAGATCTCGCAGGACTCAAAAAGCTCAATCCGATGATGGCCAATCAGCTCGAGGCTTTTTCTCAGTCAACACGTACTTTACAATTTCCCACAGGGACCAATTGACCTGACTGGGCTAAGTCTATCACCACAGGTACGATCGAGCCACTCGATAAGATGGTGGGAGTAGCTTCATCCGAACTCCTCTCGGCGAGTCGGACTCAGATTTATGGAAATGCTGCAAAAAATCTCGCAGATACTATCATATTTCGACTGAATGGGAAGACGGCTTGGATCGAGACTATTTGAGTAAAACAGGGACTGGAGGATCTCTCCCGAAAGGGATTTCATCTATCGGCAGATCTATTTGCCAAGGCTCCTTCAGCTATCAAAGAGGCGATGACACAGCTCATAGCTCGAGTAGAGGTATCTGGAGCAGCTCTCGTGAGTAAATCTCGGGTAGGAGAGGTGCGGTCAGATATAGCTCGAGATCGTGATACCTGGAAAAAAGCTCTCCAGTCACCGAGTCTGACTCGTGAACAACTTAAAGATATAGAGTACGGATACACTCAAAAGATCGCCAATACCGAACAAAAGATCAAAGATCTCAAAGATATCGAGTCTCGACTTGCTCTTTTGACGGGGAAATCTCCTCGTGAAGTCGACGCTCTCCGAGAGATAAAATGAGCGATCTTTGATCTCAGTGGGGAGCTCGGGACTCTCAGACTGAGTGTAAATGGTGTGGATATCTCAGCGGCTCGAAAGAGGCTACAATCTCTGAAATAGGAGTGGTTTCTTTTGAGATAGGTAGAGCGATATCCTCACTCTACAGAGTTTTTTGTATCAAAAATGAGATATAGCTCATTGGGAGGTATTAATCGCAGCTTGCCTCAAACGGTACATACTTCTTGAGAGAAGCTACTTTCTGAGGAATAGTTCATGACTGAAAAGAGTAATCTGCTGGTATTCTCCACAATCCACCCTGATTTTTATATATTCTGTAGCCAAGAGGGGTTTGAGGAAGGGTATCTGAAGTAACTTTTCTTGGTATATAGTAGTCTCAGAGGTATTGGCTATTTGGTGATATATGGGGGACCTTCTTTCCTTTTTGGTCGTATACATGATTCTTATCTGAAATAAAATTTGTATAACATCCAGAAACAAGATGAGCGGATCAATCTTGAAACAATGGATTGTGACGCACACTCTTTTTATCTTTTCCTATAGTTTGAGGATCAACATCTGTTCGAGGAACAAGGGTAGGACTCCAAACCTGATCTTTGTCTACAAAGAAGAGTACCTGACTCGACATCATTCCTATCTTTGTATGGATAGCACGAAAGCTCTTTGCATCAGCTCCGGAGAGTATTTTTCCGGTACATACCGAGTATACTTTGCCATTTTTGAATTCGAGCAAGTCTTTTCCACAAGGACCTGGTCTCCCGCGTTCTTCTAGATTTCTAAAAACTTGTACACCGTATTCTCCATCATCACATACGCCTGATTGGACGATTTTATATACCGAATCTTTTGTACTTTTAGTGACGTCAGGAGTTTTGGTAAAAGAGAGTGGAGCAGCGATAGCACTCTGGATTCAGAGAGCTATGATGGGGGTTAGAATAGAGAGTTTCATAAAGAGGAAGATAGGTAGGTAATGAGTAAGATCTATATATCATGTAGATTACAAATATTTTATTGACATTTAATATAAATATTTATAGATACCACTGTTTAAAGGAGTATCATATCTTTTATATGTATGGCAATAGATATTATTATAATGATATTGATATCCTCTTCTAGTAAAGATTACTATGTCATATAAAACGGCAACATATACTTGTCGTACTATATATTTTAGTGGACGAAATCCATCGATCTATTACAAGTTCTGTATACTCTATCTTCCTATTTCTAGGATCCGATAGTACAGAAAAATTGTATCCAGGAATTCTACGTGGTTTTTTTGAATAGAAACGACTTCTTATTTGACTATCTCAGTATCAAACTCACGACGAGACCGACACTCGAAAGGATCATTCCTATGAGCCAAAATCTCATGACAACGGTCTCCTCACTCCATCCTATGGCTTCGAGATGATGGTGAAATGGAGCGATACGAAATATCTTCTTTCCTCCACGAAATTTCTTGGAGATCATCTGAAGTATGACGGAGAGGATCTCGAGGATATAGACTCCAGAGATGATGACGAGGACGATGAGCGTATCGGTCATCATAGCTATGATGGCGAGATTGGCTCCGAGGGCGAGAGCTCCAGTATCTCCCATATAAAATTTAGCAGGTTTGATATTGTACCAGAGAAAAGCGATGAGTCCTCCGACGATGATCATACAGAGGGCTCCGAGGATAAAGAGTCACTTATTATAGCAGATAAATGCGTATACGGCGTAGTTGAAAAGCAGGAGTCCTCCCGCGAGTCCATCGAGTCCATCGGTGATATTGACCGCGTTGGCCATGGAGACGATAATGAGTATAAAAAGGGGGATATAGAGCATTCCGAGATCAAAGCTCCCGAGAAAAGGTACCTGGACTGACTGGATCCCGAGTTTATAGTAAAACCAGTACGCCCCAAGTGCTGCAAAAAAACAAAGGAGGATCATTTTTACCTTAGCAGAGAGACCCTTGGTACGTCCGTAGCCGATGATATTGAGATAATCATCCACGAGTCCGATACATCCGACTGAAAAGAGAGTAAAGAGGGAAAGGTACGTTTCGTTTCTGTTCCAGAGAGAGTACCGGAAACTCACTCCAAAATATTCTCGTAGGAGAGGAGCCATCTCGACGAGGAGCACGGATCCAACTACCATACAAAATATCGAGAAAAATACGATCGTCATACCCATAGTAGGAGTACCTTCTTTTTTCTTGTGGAGTTTGGCAAATTCAGGAGCCCCGCCGATGAGCCCCTCCGATCGTATTGTTTTCCCGAGTTTGTATTTCCAGAGGAGTCGAATAAATGGTGGTATAAGTACCATCGTAAGACAAAATGATATAACGATCGAAGCCGCGAGAAAAACGAGATTGGACATAGGAAATACTGAAAAACTGAAAATGAGACTGGATCGAAGTATAGAGAGAATGTATTTTTCCTGCAAATCTCGTGCATATGAAAAAGCCCGGCGAATGCCGGAGCTTTGGTTGGGATTGTATATGAGGAGCATTACGCCCTCATATACAACGAATTAACTTTGGATATT